>CAYIOH010000686.1:0-2424 GCA_964364975.1 uncultured Bifidobacteriaceae bacterium | reverse complement strand
CTGCATCATTCACAGGCATGTTCAAAGTAAGCGGGAATTTTTCACACAGGCTCTTTACGCCGCTTCAACGGCCGCAAGCCCGCAGGTCAATGGTTTCAGCCAATCCCGCTCGAACGTTGAAGTGGCTTGAAGGCCGCGCACTGGGGGAACCTACCAGATGCACACGTTTCCAGACTGCGGTGGGAACAGAAGGCTCGCCAGCAGCGAACAACGGCGGCCATGTGCCGGCTGAAACGGTAACCGCCGTTGGACCATCGCGACCGACTCACATCAGCGTAATTCCAAACCAACCGCCGATGATGGCCGAAGACATCTCGCTGATCGTCCAGACCTTGTTGATCACAGACGGAAAGAACCAGAGCATGAGGAGCACGGCGATGAAACCAAACCGTGCGAATTGCCAGTAAGTCTCGTAACTCATGCCGATGAGATTACGCAGCACGTGCGAGCCGTCCAGCGGTGGGATGGGAATCAAGTTGAAGAAACAAAGCACGAGGCTGAGTTGCGCCATATGGACACAAAGCACAGCGAGACTCATTGCGCCGGCGATCAAACCTACCTTGGCAATTCCCATCAGCCCAACTGCCAGCAATAAATTCATCCATGGTCCGGCCATCGCAACAAAGATGTCGTCGAGCCGTGGATTACGCATATTGGCAACGTTCACGGGCACCGGCTTGGCCCAGCCCACTAGGAATTGTCCCACTCCGGCCGAGAAGATTTGAACCAGCGGAATCAGCACCGTCCCGATGGGATCAATGTGCACGAGTGGATTGAGCGAGCACCGGCCTTGTTGTTTTGCGGTGTCGTCGCCGCATTTCAACGCCATCCACGCGTGCCCAAATTCGTGAAACGTCAGCAGCACGATCAGACCGAGATACATGATCAGCCCGTCAACGATGTCTTTGGAATCCATGCGCGGTTACGTTAGCCGGTCGTGGCGGGCGAGTCGAGCGCGCGGATTTTTGGTGCAGTGACTCGACGCTGCTTGTTGCCGCGAGACTTGGCGCGGGCGTGGGCGCATTGAGCAATGCTTGAGGGCGGGCGTGATCCCGGACTTCGTAGTTCGGGCTATAATCCCATCTTGGCCATTTCGCGTTCGAGGGCCAATTGGAACTGCTGCACGTCGGCGGGCGTGGGTTTGTAGCCCTGTTGTTTGGGAATGACGCCAAGGCGGCCGGTTTGATCCAGATACCATTCCGCCTCCTGGCCGTCGCTGAAAGTCACCTGCCCGCTGACGATGGCGCCGGGCCGCGCAAGTTTGGCCACACTGACCGACACGCCGCCCGTCGCCGGCTTTGCTTCGGCGGGCGGAGACGCAGCGGCATCGGCAGGTGCGGCTGTCAACTCGGCTGGCTTGGGTCGCTCCGCGTCTTTTGGCGTGAGTTTCAGATCGTCCACCAGCAGGCGCACTTCCATGTAGGTCAGCCGCACGCCGAGTTCCGAGGTGAGCCGGCTCTGGATTTCCGAGAGCTTGAGTCCCTCAGCAATCCACGCGGCGACTTTCTGTCGTTGAGCTTCGTCCAAATTCATAAATCTTCGGCCCGTCCATTCTGTCGGCTCCGCGCCCGATGAAAATGAAATTCTTTTGCCGCGAAAGCCGTCGCAACAGGCCTTGGCTTGAACACTCCGCGCTCTGATCCAGGTGGATTTGCCCGGCGCTCGCAGTCGCCTCCGTGACCAGGGACACTTGACGTCTTCATCTGTATCCACGAGTGTAGCTTTGAAACGGAAACTGGTGTTATGAAGACTTTCAAATTTTCCACCTTGCTCGTGACCCTCGCGACCCTGACTTTGCCGGCCCGCTCCGCGAATGACGTTGCGGCATCAGATGCTCCCCCAGCCACAAGCGCCCTCGCCGCCCCCGGCGCGTCGGTCCAGAAGCCGTCTGAGCCGGTGCAATTATCTTACGGCGCCGAGGACATCCTGAAGCTGACGCGCGCCAAGGTCAGCGACGGCATCACGGTCTCCTTCATCAAGAATTCCGGTCGCCTTTACCAACTGACCGCGTCCGAGATAATCTATTTGCACAACGAAGGCATGTCCGACCAGGTCATCAGCGCCATGCTCAACCAGTCCCAGCGCTTGACCCCGGCTGCGCCAACTGGGGGTCCTCAATATGCCACGGCCTCCGCTCCAACCTCGTCGGTTTACGTGATTCCAAGTTCGACGTATTACGACTACGCCTACTATCCTTACTACGGGTACGGCTATCCGTGGATCTCGCTCGGCTTCGGCTATTGGGGTGGGGGGTATTACGGTGGCCGCTACTATTGCGGCAACCGATATTATGGCGGTGGCTATCACGGCGGCGGATACCACGGCGGCGGCTGGACCGGCGGTGGGCATCCGGGTAGCGGCTGGACCGGTGGCGGACATTCTGGCGGTGGTTGGAGGGGTGGTGGACATCCAAGCGGCGGCCAT
>CAYIOH010000685.1:0-2440 GCA_964364975.1 uncultured Bifidobacteriaceae bacterium | reverse complement strand
CGCTGCAGAACGCCGCGTCCATCGCGGGTCTGCTCCTGACCACGGAATGTCTCATCACCGAGATTCCGGAGAAGGAAAAGCCGTCTCCGGGGGGACACGGTCCTGGCGGCGGCATGGGCGGCATGGACTACTAAGTCCAATCGCTTCGGAAGAACCGAACATATCAGGCGCGGTCAGGAAACTGGCCGCGCCTTTTTTGATGCCGGTCATATGTGGCGTCTCGGTGCCCCAAGCATGGGCGACAGGATGAATTATTAAGACGCGAATAAACGTGAGCATCGAAATTAAGTGCGTGGACGGGCAACCGGGCGCGCTTTTTTTCCGGTTTTTGGTTTGGCAAGGCATTGCTGACTCGCGTGATCATGGGTGGCCTTTCATTTGCTTCAATCCGGTCACGTCTTGACCCGACGTTTATTCACAACCATGCGACCGATAAACAACACTACAGGCGGACACGTCATCCTTGTGCTCATTCTGGCGACGGGAGTCACCGGAATTGTGCGCAACTGTGTTGGTACCTTCGCAGTCGTTCAAGGTGTCAGCATGCGCCCCACTTTCAATCCGAACGATGTCGTCCAAGCCAAAACTTTGTATGCCAGGCCGGCGCGCGGTGACGTGGTGATCATCACCGATGACCGTGGCGACCGTGTGATGAAACGCATAATCGGCCTGCCCGGAGAAATGGTGACTCTTTACAAGGGTTTCATCTACATTGATCGGCAGAGAATAAATGAACCCTACCTGCCCAGACACACCTACACTTTCAAGAGCGAGGAAACAGACCAGTTGCCGGCTGACTGGCGATTGGGCGACGATGAATATTTTGTTTTGGGGGATAATCGCTTTGAAAGCCATGACAGCCGCGATTTCGGCCCGGTGAAAAACCATCACATTCACAGCGTCGTTAGTCTTCCAAAAAATGAGACGAAGCCGGAACTTGTCGGGATCATGCTCATTGGATCTGGAAGAGCAACGTCAGCGATATTCAGTCCGAGCCGGGAGCGGACTAGGAGTTATCATCAGATTTCCAGCGCGAAGATTTGAAAAGTTGTCTGCTGTTGGGTATTCGCCCCGGCATATACGGCTTCGGGCCAATTGAACTTGGGCTGGTTCCGGCTTGACCGGTTGCGGCCAATGGCGGATTGTTCCAAAGCCGTGATGGGGGCGTACTGGTTTCGACCTGACAAAGACGCCAGAGGCGGCATGCCGAGGACGGTTCGTTGGCCTCGTTAATCATCGAACCAAACAAATAAGCTAATCAAGAACTAGCTCTCGCGGCCTAAGGCCACGACGTTCGCCGGTGGACACCTGCTACGCCGGACGAACGCAACAGCAGGCATGGTTGACGACGGGGACCGCGCGTCGGCAGCCGAGAAAATTCCATGCGGACTAAGCAGTGGGATTCGAGTTCGGGCGCCATCCCATAGCCGACAAAATATCCCGGACTAAGCATGTAGTCGCGGCTGGTGGCTGGGCCAGGGACGGGGGTTCAACTCCCCCCGCCTCCACCATATTTACAGCGTCTCTACGATACGCCACATGAATTCAATGTGGCGAGGCAGACGGAAGCGTGGGGCTGGCTGGGCAGGTGGCTCGACCTTCTCTGCGTTCGAAGAGGTTACTCCTTGCGCTGAATGAACCCGTAGTAGCGCCCCATCCAGTACGCGTGGAGAAAATCCGCCGCGCCAGTTTCCTGCTCGGGCCAGGGTTTCAGTTCGGTCCAGTTGTCGCCGTCGGTGCTCTGGTAGCAGCCGCCCGGCCCGCTGGCGAGCATCCCGCGCGGAGTGGCATACACGGAGGCCGCCCGCGGGATGCGCCAACCCCTCATGCCGGGCGTGCTCGTCTGGCCGGCATCGCGGCTGATCATCAGCTTGCCCTCCTCAACACGACAGTGCAGACGCTCGGAAATCTTGAGCCACGACTTGAAGTCCGGCGTCTGGAATTTGACGACCTCGCCTTCAGGCGCCGGCCGCCAGCTCATCCCGCCGTCGCGCGTGACGAAGACGCCTTGATCGGTTTGCGCGTGGAGGACGAATGTCCGCTGGCGGGAGGCGAGGATGTTTTGCACGCGGGCACCGCGCAAACCCGCGCCCAGGTCGCGCCACGTCTTAAGCCCGTCCAGCGTCATGAAGACCCGCCCCGAGCTGTCGCTGAACCAAGCGACTTGGGGATCGTCGCAGGCGAATTGAATCATTGTGACGGTCGGTTTGAACCAGCCGTCCATCTGATACGGGTTTCCTTTCCAGACGTATTCATTGTCCAGCGGGCGCTGATTGAGCGGAATCGGATGGGCACTCAAGGATTCGTTTCGCGCAAACGGGTTGCGTTCGATGTCGGAGCGCAGCGAGTTCATCACCGGACGGAGCACCCGATCCACGGGATACAATCGCAGGCTGTCCAACGCCAGCTTCATCGCCTCCTCGCCTTGGGAAATTTCCGC
>CAYIOH010000684.1:0-2442 GCA_964364975.1 uncultured Bifidobacteriaceae bacterium | reverse complement strand
TGTCGATGTTGACGTTGTCGGGCCAGCTGTTGAGCGGGGCGAAGCGCTGCTGGCCCCGGCCGCCGCCGCCGCGGCCGTCACCGGTGCGGTAGGTGCCGGCGCTGTGCCACGCCATGCGAATGAACAAAGGTCCGTAGTGGCCGAAGTCCGCCGGCCACCAGTCCTGCGAATCGGTCATCAGCGCCGCGAGATCTTTCTTCACCGCCGCCAGATCAAGGCTCTTGAACTCCTTGGCGTAGTCGAAGTCCTCGCCCATGGGATTGGACTTGGAGGAATGCTGGTGGAGGAACTCGAGCTTCAACTGGTTCGGCCACCAGTCTTGGTTAGAGGTGCCGCCGCCGGCAGCGTGGTGGAAGGGGCATTTGGCTTCGTTTGACATGTGTATTCTCCTTAGGTCGGTTGAACTGAATTCTGTGTAAGAGTTGTGAGTGTTCGGCACAAGTGCGCTGGTAGTCCACTTCTGACCGCCAGGCATTTGCTTTTCACCGCGCTGGGGGGTGGCCGCTGAACGATTTCGCGCGTGATGGTCAGCGTGCCGTAAGCCGCCGTGCCTTTGGCGTGAACGGTGCGCTCGGGAATGCGCTCGCGGTTTTGGTGCGCGAGTTTTTCGAGCAGTTGATAATCCTGCATCAGGAGCGGGCCGCGCGGGCCGGCGGTGATGGAGTTCTGGTTGTCGGCGACAGGGTTGCCGCCCGTCGTGGTCATGATTTCAGGTTTTTTTGGCATAAAGTGTCTTTCGGTTTGACTACATTAAACCACCCGCCGTGCTATGGTTGAAATACTTTCTTCCTCTTTCTACCATAGGCATTGCCTATGGAAATGCATCAGCTCCAGTATGTGGTGGCGGTGGCGCGGACGGGCAACTTCTCCCGCGCCGCCGAGCAATCTTCGTCTCACCAACTGATTGCCCGCTGTCGGGCCGGTGCATACAATTGCGCCCGTGCATTACATTTCCGAAGTCCAGCCCGGCGGCGGTGTGCCGCTCTATCAACTCAAGATTACGCTCAAATGGTCCAAGCCGCCCATCTGGCGGCGCGTGGTCGTGCGCGCGGACATGACGCTCGATCGTTTGCACAACGTCATTCAAATCGCGATGGGCTGGACGGACAGCCATCTTCACCAGTTCATCGCCGGCTCGGGCTTTGCCCGCACGTTTTATGGCAGGCCAGACCCAGAGTTCGCCGACATGGGCAGCGAGACGTTGGATGAGAAGCGTTACACCGTCGCAAACCTCGCCTCAGCGGCGAAGCGGAAGTTCATTTACGAATACGATTTTGGCGATGGCTGGCAGCATGATGTCGTGGCCGAAAAGATTCTGCCGCCTGATCCGGCGTATAAACATCCGGTTTGCCTCGCGGGTGCGAATGCTTGCCCGCCGGAGGATTGCGGCGGCATCGGCGGTTACTACGGCCTGCTTGAAATCATGGCCGACCCGAAGCATCCCGAACACACGGGCATGAAGGAGTGGATTGGCGGCGAGTTGGATGCAAAAGAGTTCAACGTGGAAGGCGTCAACATGGTTTTCAAACGGCTCAGGGCATGATCGCGTCCGGCTACGACCACATCACCAGCGGCACCGGCGCGGAGATGATCGGCTGGTTTGGTGCAAACACTTTTCGCACAACATCGGTGCACTAGGCCGTGAGCGGGTTCGAAGCTTTGGCACGCTGGAGCAGGCGGGCTTGTTTGAGCAGGCGGCAGAAATCTTTTTTGCTGGTGACGTGCTTTGTGCCTTCCTTGCTAGCGAGGCTGGCCAGGGATTTGTATTCCACTTCGAGCCGTTCGAGCCGCACGATGCGGATGTATTCCTTGCCTTGTTTCCAGACCTGGCCTTGGCACAACTTCATGGTCATCACTATACGAACCGGGGGTGGCGGCTGGCGACAGGATTGTTGGCCTACAGATTGTTGCCGAAAGTTGTTGCTATTGGGGCAGAACCAGCGAAGCTTGCCCCATCTGTTAGATAGCTTGTCTCTTTCAAGGCATGGTAAATCCTCAGGTGAACTTGGTTCAGTGATGATTTGAAACCCGGCGTTCGGGAACAGTCTGGTAAGCGCAGTGTTAGTCTGGACAGTAAAACATCACATGAGCAATAAATTGTTTGTTGGAAATCTTTCCTTCAACACCACTGAAAACGACCTGCAAGACGCCTTTGCGGCGCACGGCACGGTCATCGAAACCAACCTGATGATGGACCGGGAAACCGGCCGTCCTCGCGGTTTTGGCTTCATCACCATGAGTTCGCCCGAGGAAGCGCAGAAAGCCATTGACGCCTTGAACGGCAAGTCAGTTGACGGTCGCGCCCTCACGGTCAACGTCGCCAAGCCGCGCGAAGAACGTCCGGCCGGCGGCGGCGGCGGTCGTCGCGAATACGCTGGTGGCGGCGGACGGAATCGCTACTAAGCGCCGTTCGGATTTCACGGCGGGGTTCGGTTGAACCGG
>CAYIOH010000683.1:0-2443 GCA_964364975.1 uncultured Bifidobacteriaceae bacterium | reverse complement strand
TCCAGCTTGAGCCGGGCGCAGAAGCGGAAACTCTCCAGGATGTCCTCGACGGTTTCGCCGGGTGAGCCAACCAGGAAAAATCCATGCGCCCGCTCGATGCCGCATCGTTTGGCTTCGCTCACCGCCTTGTCGATCTGTTCCAACGTCTGCCGCTTGTCGAGCCGGTCGAGGATCTTTTGCGTTCCGGCTTCCACCCCGAACGCCAGGAAGTTGCAGTTCGCCTTGCCCATGATGGGAAGTTGATCCACCGCCACCGAGTCCACCCGGCCTTCACAGCCCCACTTGAATCGGAGCTTGCGGTCTATGATTCCCTGGCAAATGTCATTGATGCGATTGCGTTTCAACAGGAAGTGGTCATCGGTCAGATAAATCGAACGGTAGCCCTGGTCGCTGAGCTGCTGCATTTCCCCCAACACGTGCTCCGGAGAACGGTAGCGCCATTTGCCATCTGTCAGCGCGGGGATGTCACAATAGATGCAGGTGTAGGGACAACCCCGGGAAGTTTGCATCGTGCAGAATTTTTCCAGCGAGAGTACCGCGGGCACATCGAGCGGCAGCGATTCGATGTAATCAATCGGCAGCGTGGTGCGATCGGGATACGGGAATTGGTTCAGATCGCGGATGATGGGGCGCGCGATGTTCTTGACGACTCCCTGGCCGTTGCGCCAGATCAGGCCGGCAACTTTGGCGGGATCGTTGACATGATCCAGATAGTCCGGGAGAAGTTCTTCGCCTTCGCCAACCCCCACGCAGTCAATGTGCGGACAGTTTTTCAGAATCCGTTCCTGGTTCATCGTGGCAAAAACGCCGCCGACAATGATGGGCACCTCCGGCATCACGGACTTGACCAGTTGCGCCATGCTCTTTACCCCCGGATAAGTCGTCGTGGATAGAAACGAAAGCGCCACGACTTCCGGCGGGTCGTCCCGGAGCGCTTGGGCGATGTCCGTCTCCTTCATCTGCGGGTGGCAGGTATCGAACATCCGGACCTCATGGCCGTGTTGGCGCAGGATCGGCGCCAACGTCTCGATGCCGAGGGGCGGGAAACCCATCACCTTCATCCGCTTGTCACCGGGTTTCGAGCCGCCCAGTTCTTCCGGCAGCAGCCGGTAGAAATTCTCATCATTCACCCAAATGAGGAATACTTTCATGGGAGGGGTCTTCCCAGGTTCGGCAGTTTGCGGCTTGAGGGCTTTGTTGCTGCAGCGCGGGAGCCTTGAGCGAGTGGGACGAGACATTCGCCCCGGGCTGGTCCGCTGGTTATCACGATTGATTTCACGACTTGTACGAAAAACCGGCTGCAATGAGGTCTTCTGCCTGCCATCCGGCAAGCACAAAATTATCAACTACAGGGTAGGTCTTGAACCAAGCTCGCCGTTTCAGGCCGGAGATGCAACCTCTTTCGAGCCAAACCTTCCAGCCGGAGCGAAGCGGGATACTGACGGCGCCGGTTACGGTCAGTAGCGCAGATTGGCAATCTGCTGTTTCGCCGACTGGTAGTCGGCAGACATTCGAACACGCCGCAGGATGCCAACCTGCGACACAGCAGACTACCAGTCTGCGCTACAACCCTTCACGCCCGCCGCTCTTTGATGCTCGCCAGAATGTCCGCCACCACTTCGCTCTTCGGCTTCGCGCCGACGTTGCCTTTGCCGTGGAGGCGGACGGAGACCGCTCCGGCTTCCATGTCTCGACCACCAATCACCAGCATCGTGTGGACTTTGGCCTGCTCGGCGTTGGCGATCTTGGCTTTCATCGGGTCGCTGCCGAAATCGCCCGTGGCGCGGACCTGGTGGGCGCGCAGTTCGTTCACGATTTGCTTCGCGTAATTGAGCAACGGCTCATCCTCGCCAATCGTGATGACGCGCACCTGCTCGGGCGCGAGCCAGAGCGGGAAGTTGCCGGCGTAGTGCTCGATCAGGATGCCGATGAAACGTTCGTGCGTGCCGAGCGGGGCGCGGTGGATGCAGAGCGGCGTCTTGTCGGTGTTGTCCTTGTCGCGCTAGACGAGGCCGAACTTGGCGGGGACGGCGAAGTCCAACTGGTTGGTTGCCAGCGTGAATTCGCGGCCGATGACGCTCCAGACCTGCACGTCAATCTTCGGGCCGTAGAACGCCGCTTCGTTCGGCACTTCCACGTAATTGATCTTCGAGTCAATCAACACCTGCCGGACCATGTCCTCGGTCTGCTTCCAGAGCGCGGGTTCGTTGACGTATTTCTTGCCCATGCCTTCCGGCGCGGACGTGCTGAAGCGCATGACGTATTTCTCGATGCCGAAAATCTTGAAATACTTCAGATACATTTCGTTCACGGCATTGAACTCGGCGGCGAACTGGTCTTCGGTGCAATAAATGTGAGCGTCGTTCATGTTGAGCGAGCGCACGCGCATGAGGCCGAACAGCTCGCCGCTCTGCTCGTAGCGATAGCAAGTGCCGTATTCCGC
>CAYIOH010000682.1:0-2463 GCA_964364975.1 uncultured Bifidobacteriaceae bacterium | reverse complement strand
AACGACGCCGGCGAAGAGGCGTTTGTTATTTGCGATTTGCGATTTGCGATTTGCGATTTCCAAGCCTGTGGCAGCGTCCTTGGCCGGAGCGCTCCCCTCACCCTGGCCTCTCCCCTCATCCGATGCGGGGAGAGGGTGGCCGGAGGCCGGGAGAGGGGTTTCGTTCGTGATTGGCCCAAACCTCAGTGAATTCACCGCACACACCGGCCTTGCGCCCATCGTGAAGATGTCGCGCACGATGCCACCAACGCCGGTGGCCGCGCCCTGAAACGGCTCGACCGCGCTCGGATGATTGTGCGACTCGATCTTGAACGCGATGGCAATGCCGTCGCCGATGTCAATGATGCCGGCGTTTTCCTCGCCCGCGCCGACGAGGATCTTCGGCGACTTGGTGGGGAAGGTCTTGAGCAGCGGCTTGGTGTTTTTGTAGCTGCAATGCTCGCTCCACATCACGGAAAAGATGCCGAGCTCGGTGTAGCTCGGCGTGCGGCCGAGGATTTCCACGGCGTGGCCGTATTCTTCCGGCGTGAGGTTGTGCTTCGCGACGAGTTCGGGTGTGATGGCGGGTTCGGTCATTGGAAATTAAAAATAGTCTTAGAATCAACTCACGCTGGTTTGGGCGGGTTTATCAACATGTGTCGGAGCGCCATGTCCGGTGTCTTGGATGCCAATTGGGGTCTCCGGATTTCCGAACGGCTTTTCTTCCAATCTGTAAATATTGAAAACTTCAATAAGAACTTTGTGTTTTGCCTCACCCAATCCAAGCCTGTGAAAAACTTTCTGATATTTTTTGTCCAGCGTGGCAATGTCATCGAAGGCATTTTTCGATGCGATGATGTGCCAGTCCTCGCCAAACGCAGTAACTCGTTGGGTCATGTTAGCAACCGTCCCAGCGAAGATACTTTCGAAAATCCATTTGCCGTCGTCGCTGCCGAGGAGCGGTTCGCAGGCGCGTTCAGGATGCGGCATGAGGCCGGCCACGTTGCGGCGTTCGTTGCAGATGCCCGCAATGTTCAGCAGCGCGCCGTTGGGATTCGCGGTGTCGGTCAGGTTTCCGTTCGCGTCGCAGTATTGCCAGAGGATTTGGTTGTTGGCCTTGAGCTTGGCGAGCGTTTCTTCGTCAGCAAAATAGCAGCCTTCACCGTGGGCGATGGGCACGCGGAGAATTTTTTCCGCCGGAATCCGGCTCGTGAACGGCGAGTCGGGCGTGGCGGTCTTGAGAAAAATATTTTCGCAGTGGAATTGCAGATCGCGATTGCGGATGAGCGCGCCGGGCAGCAGGCCGGCTTCGGTGAGGACTTGAAAACCGTTGCAGATGCCGAGGACGAGGCCGCCGTTGTCGGCGAATTGTTTCACGGCCTGCATCACGGGGCTGAACCGCGCGATCGCGCCGCAGCGCAGGTAATCGCCGTAGCTGAATCCGCCGGGCACGATAACGACGTCGGTGTCGCCGAGCGAGGAATCCTTGTGCCAGACGAGGCGCGCGGAATGGCCGAGCAGGCGGACGGCGTGGACGGCGTCCTGGTCGCAGTTGCTGGCGGGGAATTGGAGGACGGCAAAGTTCATGTTAGTCGAGGGTCGAGGGTCGAGGGCCGAGAGCGGGCGCTGGCCCTCGACTCTCGGCTTTCGTCTCTCGACGAAGGGGCTTCATTCGATTTCCAGTTTGTAATCCTCTATGAGCGGGTTGCTCAGGAACTTATGGCAGGCTGCATCTAGTTGCTTGCGCGCCGTTTCCCTGTCACTTCCGTCGAGTTCAATCTCCAGGTACTTGCCGACGTGCACGGCGCCAATGCCTTGGTAGCCCATGTGTTCGAGGGCGGTCTGGACGGTTTTGCCCTGCGGATCGAGCACGGCTTTCTTCGGTGTGATGATAATTTTGGCCTTCATCGGGAACGGGCGTTGGTCTGTAAAAGAATTCGCCCGCATGGTGGAGAAATCCACCGCGCGGGGCGAGAACATTTTGGCGCGCCAGGCCAAGAGGTCGGCGCGCTAATCTTACCGCGCCTGCTGGACGCAGATCGCGAATCGCTTCGCTTTGTCGTTGGCCGAAACGAACTTCACGTGCTCAGTTGACTTCTCCGTGAGAATGACCGTTTGTCACGGTGTTTCGTGCCGGGTAGCAATGCCGTTCACATCCTTGAACACACCATTCGTCTGCACCTCGAGGTGTCGGTTCCCGCTATGGCGCAGTTGCACGGTGATCTGGTTGGTCAACTCGGCGGTGACCTTGTCGCCGGGTCCGAGAAATTCCACCGTGACCGTGTATCAGTCCGGCGCCAAAGCAATCGCCACGAAAATCAACCGTGCGAGACCATCTTACCGCCAGCGGCCCGGATATCTGTGCCAACCGTGAGGCCCTCTTCCCCAAGAACCACCCACCCAAATCGCATGAGGACGAGGCGGCAAACACCACCGTCCGCTTACCCAATACCATCCGCCATTCCAAGCCCATTCGCCGCCCAC
>CAYIOH010000681.1:0-2473 GCA_964364975.1 uncultured Bifidobacteriaceae bacterium | reverse complement strand
CTGTTCCGCCAGCCGGAATACATCGAGATGTTCGAGAACAAGAAGAAGAACTTCGAGAACCCGCATCCCGCGGACAAGTTCGAAGAGATACGCGACTGGACCAAGACCTGGGACTACCGCGAGAAGAACTTCGCGCGCACGGCGCTTACCGTCAACCCGGCCAAGGCCTGCCAGCCGCTCGGCGCGGTGTTCGCGGCGGTCGGCTTCGAGGGTACGCTGCCGTTCGTGCACGGTTCGCAAGGGTGCGTGGCTTATTACCGCAGCCACTTCAGCCGCCACTTCAAGGAACCGAGTTCGTGCGTGTCCTCGTCCATGACCGAGGACGCGGCGGTGTTCGGCGGCCTCAACAACATGATCGATGGCCTGGCGAACGCCTATAACCTGTACAAGCCGAAGATGATCGCGGTGTCCACCACCTGCATGGCCGAGGTGATCGGCGACGACCTGAACGGGTTTATTCAAACCGCCAAGGAAAAGGGCAGCGTGCCGCAGGAGTTCGACGTGCCGTACGCCCATACCCCGGCGTTTGTGGGCAGCCATATCACCGGCTACGACAACACGATGAAAGGCATTCTCGAACATTTCTGGAAAGACAAGGAGCGCGCGCCGAACGGAAAGATCAATTTCATCGGCGGCTTCGACGGCTACACCGTCGGCAACCTGCGTGAGATCAAGCGCCTGTTCGGTCTCATGGACGTGGACGCCACCATCCTCGCGGATAACAGCGAGGTGTGGGACACGCCCGCGGACGGCCAGTTCCGCATGTACGACGGCGGCACCACCCTGGAAGATGCCAAGACGGCGCTGAACGCCAAGGCCACGGTCTCAATGCAGGAGTTCTGCACCGAAAAAAGCCTGGCTTATGCTGCGGGAAAAGGACAGGAAATTGCCGCGTTCAATCACCCGGTCGGAGTCGCGGCGACCGATAAATTTCTGATGGAGATTGCGCGCCTGAGCGGCAAGCCGATAGCGCCGGAACTGGAAAAGGAACGCGGGCGGCTGGTGGACGCGATTGCCGACTCCAGTGCGCACATCCACGGCAAGAAGTTCGCCATCTACGGCGATCCGGACCTCACGCTCGGCCTGACGGCGTTCCTGCTGGAGCTCGGCGCCGAGCCGGTGCACGTGTTGGCCACCAACGGCAACAAGGAGTGGGAGGCGAAGGTGCAGGCGCTGCTCGACGCCTCGCCGTTCGGCAAGGGTTGCCACGTGTACGCGGGCAAGGACCTGTGGCACATGCGCTCGCTGCTGTTCACCGAGCCGGTGGATTTCCTGATCGGCAACACCTACGGCAAGTATCTGGAGCGCGACACCGGCACGCCGCTGATCCGCATCGGCTTCCCGATCTTCGACCGCCATCATCATCACCGCTACCCGGTGTGGGGCTATCAGGGCGCAATGAACGTGCTGGTGTGGATCCTGGACAAGATCTTCGACGAGATGGACAAGAACACCAACGTGCCGTCGAAGACCGACTACAGCTACGACATCATTCGTTAAAAGCCACGCGGAGCAGATCATGGCCAACGTCACATTTTCCTCGCCCATCATGAAGAAGGACGTCACCGTGTACGCGGTGGCGGGCGACCGGCGCAACATTCTGTATCTGGCCAAAAAGCACAAGATTCCGATTCCGTTCGAGTGCGAGGACGGCGAGTGCGGATCGTGTCTCGTCGAAGTGACGCCGCTCGGCGGCAAGCCGTTCATGGCCGTGGATCTCACCGAAAAGGAGAAGGCGACGCTGCATGCCAACGGCAAGATCAGCAAGGAGCAGATCAAGGATGCCGAGGTGCGCGACATCCCGCCGCCGTACCGCCTGGCGTGCCAGTACATCGTGCGTGACGAGGACATTCTGGTGCGGTTCAGCGGCGAGCCCGGCGTGGCGGCATGACGGGACACGGGGACAGCAACCTGGATTAACGAGTGACTTGAGCCATGGGCAGCATAACGTTTCTGAATCCCGCGTTGTACGACCGGGTAACCGTTCCGGCCCCGGAAAGAGGCCAGGACACGCTGTTGAGCCTGAGCGAGAAATACCGGCTGTCATTGCGCTGCGACTGCAAGAGCGGCGTTTGCGGGACCTGCGCGGTCAAGGTCGCGCCGCTGCACCGCGACGGTCCGCGCGCCATCCGCCTGAGCGGGATGGAAAAGGAGGTGCTGCACCGGCTGGGCAAGCTTTCCGATCAGCAGTACCGGTCGGAGCAACTGCCCGACATGCCACCCCTGTGGCGCCTGGCCTGCCAGTACGTCGTCGAGGACGAGGACATCTGGGTGGCACTGTGAGCGGAATCATTAATGTAGGGCGGGTTAGCGAAGCGTAACCCGCCGGATGGTGGGTTACGACTCACCCTACGAAGGCGCCGACTGGAGCGGAGTCATCTTATGAGCGCATTGTCGAGCAAGGTCCAGGAAATCTTCAACGAGCCCGGGTGCGGCAAGAATCAGGGCAAGTCGGAGAAGGAGCGCAAGAAGG
>CAYIOH010000680.1:0-2480 GCA_964364975.1 uncultured Bifidobacteriaceae bacterium | reverse complement strand
ACCAAGCTCGCCAAAGTGCTGGCCAAAGAATATCCCGACATCAAACGCATCTCCATTGACTACGCGTTGATGGAGCACGCGCAGAACGTCATCGTGGCCGACGGCGCGTTCGAGTGGGACGACCTCGGCACGTGGAATGCGCTCGCCCGTCACCTCAAGGCCGACCCGGAAGGCAACTGCGCCGTGGCGGATTTCATCCACGTGGACGGCGCGCGCAACATCATCTACGACGCCCGCACCAAAGCCCGCCGCACGCCCATTGCCGTGGTCGGCCTGCGCGATTCAATCCTCGTCCAAACCGACGACGCAGTGCTGCTCGCGCACAAGAGCCAGGCGCAGAAGGTCAAAGAACTGGTCAAGAAACTGACCGAAGATGCGAGGCTGAAGAAGCTGGTTTAGCAGTTCATTGAAAAAGTCCAAGTTGGTTTGAACAAGGTGGGAGTTGGTACGTCTGAGAGTGCATGCGTGGACAACTCGATCCTCAAGCCGACGTGTTGTGTTTGGTTTCGCCCGAGAGCTTCGTGCCGGCGGATCATCCGCTGCGCCAGATCAAACCGCTGGCCGATCAAGCCCTCCGACGACTCTCCGCGACGTTCGACGCGATGTATGCCGAACTGGGCCGGCCTTCGATTCCGCCCGAACGACTGCTCAAAGCCAAACTGCTGCAAGCCTTCTTCACCATCCGTTCCGAAACGCTGCTGGTCGAAACGATCCACTACAATCTGCTCTTCCGGTGGTTTCTGGATATGAATCTGACCGAAGCGGTGTGGGATCACTCCACTTTCACCACCAATCAGGAACGCCTGCTGGCCCAGCACGTCGCGCAGGAGTTTTTCGGCGAGATTGCCGACCTGGCGCGCGCGGCTGGCTTTCTGACGCGCACTTCACGGTGGACGGCACGCTCATCCAGGCGTGGGCCAGCCTGAAAAGCTTTGCGCCCAAAGACGGCACGGTGCAGAAAACCGACGACGACCCCGGCAATCCCAGCGTGGACTTCAGAGGCCAGAAGCGCCGCAACGTCACGCACCAGAGCACCACGGATCCGGAAGCGCGCCTGGCCAAGAAAGCCAACGGCCAAGAGGCCAAACTCTGCTACGGCCTGCACGTGCTGATGGAAAACCGCCACGGTTTGTGCGCGGGCCTGGAAGTCACCGCCGCCACCGGCACGGCGGAAACCGAGGCGGCGCAAACCCTGTTGCGCCGGCAAAAGAAGGAACAAAAACAAACGCCGCAAAGTGTCGGCGCCGACAAGAACTATCACAACGCGGAGTTTGTCACCTTCTGCCGGAAGCAAGGCGTGGCCCCGCACATTGCCACGCGCGCGGATCGGCAGGTCAAAGGCTTGGACGGGCGCACGACGCGCACGAAGAATTATCAGACCAGCCAAGCCGTCCGGAAACGCGTCGAAGAGTGCATTGGGTGGATCAAAGAAATCGGCGGACTGCGGCGGGTGAAGGTGCGGGGAACGCAACGCGTCGGGTTGCACGCGTGGCTGGTGGGGTGCGCCTACAATTTAGTGCGGATGGGCAAACTGATGGAGGAAAGTCCCCCGGCGGTGGTTGCGGCCTGAGAAGGCCGCGGCGGGTGAAGTGTGTCCAGACGCTGAAAAAAGTGGTTGGCAGGCAAAGCCGACGGCGAAGATTTGGAAAAATCACGGGGCGGAGGTCGGAAAAAAATAGAAACAACCCCAGCGGGGACGAGCTTTCAAAGAAAAAGCGCCTTTTTTCGATAAACTGTTAGACACGGATTACACAGCTTCTCACGGATTGGTTTCAATCC
Organism: uncultured Bifidobacteriaceae bacterium; assembly: GCA_964364975.1. GTDB lineage: Bacteria > Verrucomicrobiota > Verrucomicrobiia > Limisphaerales > JADLHS01 > JALOTT01. Next base: position 701 of record CAYIOH010000680.1, on the reverse strand, counting down.
GCGTTAATTCGTGAAATCCGTGTCACTCCCTCACCGTCGCCTTCAACTGCGTCTTGAACGCCTCCACCACCTTCGTGTGCGCGGCGTTCACTTCGGCGTCGGTCAACGTCTTTTCCGGCGAGCGATACGTAAAGGCGTAGGCTAGGCTCTTTTGACCTTCCGGCACATTCTTGCCGCGGAACACGTCGAACAATTCCACGGCTTCCAAGTTCGCCGGTTTAGCCTGCTTGACCGTCTGCAACACGGATTCGTGCGTCGTCGCTTCGGGCACAAGCATTGCCACATCGCGGCGGATGGATGGGAATTGCGGCAGCGGCTTGAACGACTTGCCGGACGCGCGACGGGCGATGAGCAGGTCCAGATTCAACTCCGCAAGCAACACCGCATCGCGCAAGTCGTATTTCTTGGCGAGCGCCGGCAAAAGCTGGCCCGCTTCGCCAAGTTGTTGCTTGCCGAGATGAATCGTTGCGGATTCGAGAAAGAGCGCGGTGCTGGCCGTGCGCCTTGAGTAGCTCAAACCGCGAATCCCGAGTTGTTCCAGCAATTCCTCGATCAATCCTTTGAGGTCGTAAACGTCGAATTTCGCGGCCCGCTCATCGCCGCGCCAGAAAACCGGGTTGCGTTGACCGGTCAATGCAATGGCCACGCGGCGTTCTTCCTGCGGAGCGCGGACAGCCTTGTCCGCGCGTTCTTGCGGCAAT
>CAYIOH010000679.1:0-2481 GCA_964364975.1 uncultured Bifidobacteriaceae bacterium | reverse complement strand
AACTCGGCTGGCGGCTTGGCGTCGAGGCTTACACGTTCCACAAGTTCACGTTCTTTGAAACGATCGAGAAGACCGCGCAACTCGGCCTGTCTTACATCGGCGGCCTGAGTTTCCAAAAGGTGAGCAAGGACATCCCGAAAAACTTCGATCCGCAATTGACCGATCACGAGTTGAGAGCAATCCGCTTAAAGCTCGCCGCCGCCGGCCTGCGCTTGCTGACGTATTACATTCAAGACATCCCGAATAACGAAGCCGCCTGCCGGAAGATTTTTGAATTTGGTCGCAAGATGGGAATTGAAACCTTCATGTCCGAACCTAAACCCGAGGCGTTGGACCTGATCGAGAAGTTCTGCGACGAATACGGCATTAACGTCTCACTCCACAATCATGACCAGAAAGCTTCGCCGCAGTATTGGAATCCGGAAGGCGTGCTCAAGGCATGTCAGGGTCGCAGCAAGCGCATCGGAGCGTGCGGTGACCTCGGCTACTGGATGCGCTCCGGCATTGATCCAATTCAAGCCGCGCGCATGCTGAAGGATCGCCTTCTCACCGTGCAGATGCATGACCTGCACGCCACTGGCAGTGATGGCCACGACGTGCCCTGGGGCACGGGCGTCGGCAAGTCCGAAGAATTCTTCCGTGAGCTGCATCGTTTGGGCATCAAGCCCACGATGATCGGCCTGGAGTATTCCTACGATTGGCTGGAGTCGCTGCCCAAGGTCGCGCAGTGCAAGGAATTCTTCGACGCGCTCACGCTCAAGCTCGCACCCTGAACCGGAGTCAACCATGCCCAGCGCCTCCACCGCGATAAAATCCGCCACCCGTCACGGGCAAGTTGATCTGAATTCGCCCGCCTTGAACGGCGCGTTCGAGGCGTTGAAGACTTACGACCAAGGTTCGAGCCGCGCCGCGTTGTTGCCAATTGACGAAGCCGTCATCGCGTCGCTCGATGACAAGGTGGCGCAGAAAGAATTGGAGCGGCAACTGGTTAACGCGGTGACGCAGAGCGGCTTGGCAGCGGCGCGCGAATACTTGTGCTCCAAGCTGACCTTGATCGGTTCCAAGTCCGCCGTGACCGCGCTCGCCGCGCTGCTCGGCGCACCGGAAACCGCCACCGCGGCACGCACCGCACTTGAAGCAATCCCCGGCCGTCAGGCGACCAAGGCCTTGCGCGAAAGTCTTTCGAACGTCGAAGGCTTGCAGAAAATCGGTGTGATCAACTCGCTCGGCGCGCGCCGTGATGCGGAGAGCGTCCGTGCCTTGACCGGGCTGCTGAAGAATGCCGACCCGGAAACTGCAGGTGCCGCCGCGGCTGCTATGGGCGACATCGGTTCCGCCAAAGCGGCCAAGTCGTTGCGAGATTATCAACCGAATGCGCCCGCTGTTCTCCGCGAAAAAGTGGCCGACGCCTGTCTGGTCTGCGCCGAGCGGTTGCTGGTCAGCGGCAGGAGAGCGGACGCCCAGGTACTTTATCGAATGCTCGCCACTGGCACACAATCCAAACACGTCCAGTACGCCGCGGCCAGTGGTTTGGATTTGGCGTCGGGGAAACCAGCGGCATCACCCGGAGGCTCGAGGAATCAACCGCCGGCGGTTCAGTGATAGTCACGAAATCGTAGCGGGTCTCAGCTGTATCCATCGCGTGACAGCCACAGGCGCAGCCTGCGATGCCCGTTCCGCGACCTCCACGTTGCACTCGGATTTCTGCTCGGTGCTGCCTGATAAGACTGCGCATCATTTCCGGCGCGTTACAACCAACTGCGCTTCAGTCCCCGCCTTGATCACCAACGGCAGACCCTCGATCAATTGCCGGCCTCGCATCTTCATCTTCCGCTTGCCAATCTGAACCCGATAACTGACTTCCGGTTCGGCGATGAACAGCGCGGGTAGATAGTTGATGCGCGGATAATCCTGCTTGAAACCCAGCACGGTCTGGTAACGCGACGAATCGAACACGAGCCGGCCCGACCACGCTTTGTCTGCTCGTGCGCTCACGTAAAGCGCGCCGTCGCGCTCGACCGCACCCCACGCCACGTCCTCGCGCCACGGGCGCACCCATGTGCCGCGTGCCCGCGTCCAGGCGTATTGCAGCGCGGTGCGGACGATATTGGCGCCGAACTTGTCGAGCGGCCACGACCTGTTGTTCAGCACCTCGGCTTCGGCGTCCAGCCAGCGGTGCCCCTCCGGAACGTCACGCGACGCCAGCAAGTAGATCGCGCCTTCCATCGAATCGGCCAGACCGCGATCGAATCCGCCGTGCGCCCAGGGCGCGTTGTGAAACATCGGATGCGCCAGTCCCCGCAACGCGCGATCTACCACGTCTGCATACTCCGGCGCACGCGCCAGGTCGGCGTAAAGGAGGAACGCCACGAAGTTGTAGCCCCAGTTGTGCGTGAGATCGGCGGTGTTTGTGACCGAGAGCAGGCCCTTGTGGTTCGTATGCGCCACGGCGTGCATCAGTCCCTCGGGCGTCAATCCGTA
>CAYIOH010000678.1:0-2483 GCA_964364975.1 uncultured Bifidobacteriaceae bacterium | reverse complement strand
CGGAATGGGGTTCGCGCTCAGGCGGTTAAAAAGTTGATTGGAATTATTATTTTCTTTCCGGCCAGTTGTTCCTATTATCTCCACGACCGAGGAAATCTCGGTGGGAAAGACCTGAAACGGAACAAATATGCCACTGACACACACACGAGAGCTCTTTGCCAAGGCGCTAAAGGGCAAATACGCATTGGGGGCCTTTAACGTCAACAACATGGAATTGCTGCAAGCCATCATCGAGGCTTGCGAGGAGGAAAAAGCGCCCGTCATGCTCCAAATCTCCAAGGGCGCGCGCCAATACGCCAATCCGGTTTACCTGAAAAAACTCATCGAAGCCGCTGTCAGCCTCTCCAACATCCCCATCGCCGTCCACCTGGATCACGGCGACACCTTCCAACTCTGCAAAGACTGCATTGATGAAGGCTTTACCAGCGTGATGATTGACGCCAGCCACGAGCCATTTGAGAAGAACGTCGAAATCTGCAAGCAGGTCGTGGACTACGCTCACAAGCACAACTGCGTGGTCGAAGGCGAACTCGGCATGTTGGTTGGAGCGCAGCACGACGATGGTGAAGAAGGCGGCGGTTATTCAAAGGGCGGCTGCTACACGCATCCCGACGAAGCCGTGCAATTTGTCAAAGCGTCCGGCGTGGATTCATTGGCCGTCGCCATTGGCAACTCGCATGGCGCTTACAAGTTCAAGGGCGAACAGCATCTTGACTTGGAACGCTTAAAAGCGATCAAGAAAGCGCTCCTCGACGCCGGGCTTGGTGATTATCCGCTCGTGCTCCACGGCGCTTCCAGCGTGCCCAAAGACCTCGCCGAGGAAATCAACAAATACGGCGGCAAACTGGGCACCGACACCGCCGGCGTGCCCGAAGCGGACATCGAAGTCGCGCGCCGCGTGGGTTGCACGAAGGTGAATATTGACACCGACCTGCGCATGGCCATGACCGCCGCCATCCGCAAAGTGTTTGCGGAAAGTCCAAAGGAATTCGACCCGCGCAAGTACCTCGGTCCCGCTCGCACAAAAGTCAAAGAACTCGTCCGGCACAAAGTCAAAAACGTCCTTTGCTGTGCCGGACACGCGTTCGACTAAAGCTAAAATTTCAAGCACAGCTCCAAGCCGGACGGCTTGGAGCTTTTTCGTTTTAAGCGCACTTCTGGCACAGCGCTCCGAGATCTGACACTACTATTGTGCCATTATTGCCAACGGATTCGAGCAACCAGTCTTGTTGTAATAGTGATAACCTATTGAAAGTCTGAATCATAGGCGTTCGACTAATTGCTGGCATCCCGAAAGCTAAGAAATGTGAGGAACAATTAACAACTTAACCGAAAGGACAAATATATGAATCTGATTCGCTGGCAGAGACCTGGATTGACACCGTGGGCAAACTTCGGGCGGCTGTCGGACTTGCGTGATGACATTGATCGCTTGTTCGAATCGCCACTGAACGAGTTGACCCGCACCTCCAATCTGTTGAGCGGCTGGACTCCCGCTCTCGATGTGTTTGAGGACAAAGACAACTTCACCATCAAGGCCGAACTTCCCGGCATGAAGAAAGAAGACATTGAAGTTTCGCTCCACGACGGCAGCCTGAGCATTTCAGGCGAACGCAAGAGCGAAACCAAACACGAAGACGCAGAAATCTATCGTGCCGAGCGGTTCTTCGGCCGGTTTCAACGCACGGTGACGCTGCCTGCGCCCGTTGCGGCGGACAAGGTCAAAGCGCAATACAAAGACGGTCTCCTAACCGTCACTCTGGCCAAGACCGAGCAGGCCAAACCAAAACAAATTGACGTGTCGGTTGGCTGAAACAATCGCTCATGAATCCTCCGGGCGGCTTTTGCCTGCCCAAGGAAAAACAACATTCAAACTCTCTCAACACTTATGAAAGCAACACAGCAAGCAGAAGCTCCCAAAACCACCAACCGCGCACAGCCGGTGGAATTTGTCGCGCCCGAAGTGAACATTTTCGAGACGCCGGAAGGCTATGTCCTCGAAGCGGAAATGCCGGGCGTGAACAAGGACGGCCTGGAAATCACAGTCGAAGGCGACGAGATCACCATCGTGGGCCGGCGTGCAGATGAGTCCGCCACAGGCGAAGCGCTGTTCCAGGAACGCATAAAGGCCGACTTCCGCCGCGCCTTCGAACTCGATCCGGCGATTGATACCGGCAAGATCAACGCGAAGATGCACCAGGGCGTGTTGACACTGACCCTGCCCAAATCCGACGAAGTCAAACCGCGGAAAATTCCAGTCGCGGATTGACCAGCCGACATCCTTCAGAAAACAGATCCCATGAGCGCAATGTTCGCTCATGGGATTCTTGCTCAAAGCGCGCGCATAGCAACTGCCGAAAGTGGATTTGGGAAGAACCGGCCGCGGCTGCGAGTCGTGACTCTGAAATCTCAAATTCGAGATTTGAAGTTGGTGCCCGCGACAGGACTTGAACCTGTACGGTGTTACCCACTAGAACCTGAAT
>CAYIOH010000677.1:0-2483 GCA_964364975.1 uncultured Bifidobacteriaceae bacterium | reverse complement strand
GACACGAATGACTGTGGTAGGGCGCGTCACTCCGTGCGCGCCGCTCGTCAAATGTCGTGCCACGGCGCGCACGGAGTGACGGGCCCTACCCGCGGAATGTAATTCGTGTTTATTGGTGTCCATCCATGGTTAATAAATTCGGAGATTGTCCACCATCACGCAGCGGCGAACGCGGGTGAAAGTCTTTGGGTTTGTCACACCTTCGCCCGTTGGTGTTGCAATCGAGTAACTCAAATAGCCTTCGCCGCCGAGGCCAAGGCCGGCCATGCACGGGCCGTTCTTGATGAACAACGTCGTGTCCAGCGCGCGCGCCATCGCGGTCATGTTTTCCACGTCGTGCGAGTGAATGATGCTTGTATGACGATATTCGTGCTCTGCTTCGAGCGAACGCTCGATGCCTTCCTCGACGCTCCTTACGCGCACGATCGGCAGGAACGGCATCATCTGCTCCTCTTCCACGAACGGGTGTTTCGCGTCCGTCTCGGCGAAGAGCAATTGCGTGTCCGGCTTGACGTCAAGGCCGGCCGCTCTCGCAAGCACCGACGCGTCTTTGCCGATGAAATCCTTGTTCACGCTCGCGTGCGCGCAACCACCGCCCTGCCCTTCCTTTAAGATAAACGCTGCTTTCGTGAGTCGTTCGAGTTGGGTCGCGTTCAACTTCACCGCGCCGTTCTCGGACATGCGTTGCATCAACTTGTCCGCCACGCTCTCGAGCGCAAAAACTTCCTTCTCACCGATGCAGAGCAAGTTGTTGTCGTAAGCCGCGCCCTGGATGATCGCCTTCGCCGCGCGCGTCGGGCAGCAGGTGTCATCCACGAGCACGGGCGGATTGCCCGGTCCGGCGCAGATGGCGCGCTTACCGATCTGCATCGCGGCCTTCACCACGGCCGGTCCGCCTGTGACGAGCAGCAACCGCACGACCTCGTGTTTGCAAATCGCGTTGAAGGAATCCAGCGTGGGCTTCTCCACCATGCACGCGATGTTTTCGATGCCGGTCTCGCGATAAATCGCCTCGTTGTAGGCGCGCACCGCCGTCGCCGCGCACCGCGCCGCGCTCGGATGCGCGTTGAACACCACCGCATTGCCCGCCGCAGTAATGTTGACGATGTTGCCGCTCAAAGTGGGAATCGAGTGCGTACTCGGCGTGACCGCGCCCACGACCCCGAACGGCGTGTACTCTTCCAGCGTGATGCCATGATCGCCGCTGCGCCCATAGGGATTCAGCCAATCCACGCCCGGCACGAGCTTGATGATTTTCAGCTTCTCGATCTTGTGGTCGAGGCGACCGATTTTCGTCTCGTCCAACTCCAGTTTGCCCCAAGCTTCGGCGTTCTTCTCCGCCATCGTCTTGACGATCACTTCGATCTTCCGGCGAGCTTCGACGCCCTTCTGTTTTAGCAACAAGAAGGCTTCCTGCGCGGCAACGCATGCCTCATTCGCATCGGCAAACACGCCGAACTTTCCGCGTAATGCCGCGTTGACAGCGGAAGCTTTCTTCGCACTGCAACCGCAGGAATCCGCCTGCGGCGCTGAGCTTGGGGCGCTTGGAGCGGGGGAAGGCCGGGTTGTCGTTGTCGTCGCACCACCGATTCGGCCAAGCACCTCGGCGACGACGTCACGGATTAAAGTTTCGTTTACTGCGCTCATACAATTGATTCAGTTGCGACTAACTCGTCTTGCCGCTGTAAATCTGTTTTCCCAACACGTCCACGACATCCACGATGCCGATGACGACCGCGTCCACCGGCGCGTCCTTCATGCCCGGCGCAAGGCGCGCGGAACTACCTTGCGTGAACATCACCATCTCGCCGATGCCCGCGCCGAGGCAGTCCACGGCGACGATGGTGTTCACCCCGGGGCGGAACTTCGTGGGGTCCTTCTCGTCCACGAGTTGCGGGCGGAGCAACAGCAGCTTGCGCCCGTTCATGGACGGGTCTTTCTTGGTCGCGACCACCGAACCTTCGACTTTGGCGAGAAACATGGATTCCTTTCCGGGAGCACAGCCGCCTCGGCTGCACCGGTCTGCGCCTTTGCAGACCGGAACGGGCGCGTCACCCCGCGAAATGTGTTCGACGAGGCGACGAACACGGCACGCGAGGCGCGTGCGCTCCCATCAAATCACTTCTTTTTCGGCAACACCGCTTCCACATCGTTGTGTGGACGGGCGATGACGTGGACGCTGACCAGTTCACCTTTGATGGCTTTGATGGCTTGTGCGCCGGCGTCGGTGGCGGCTTTGACCGCTGCCACGTCGCCGACGACGACCGAGGTGACGAGGGCGTTGCCGACCTGCGTCATCGGGCCGACGAGCTCGACGTTCGCGGCCTTGAGCATGGCGTCCGTGCCCTCGACGAGGGCCACGAGTCCACGCGTTTCAATGAGTCCAATTGCTTGAGGCATATGTTTTAGTTTTTGGTTGTTAGTTGAGAGTTGAGAGTCGGGAAAGTTCAGAACCACGAATGAACACCCATGAAGACGAATCA
>CAYIOH010000676.1:0-2484 GCA_964364975.1 uncultured Bifidobacteriaceae bacterium | reverse complement strand
ATCTCTTTTCCGAGGTTCAGAACCGCGACTGGAAAGGGGCGAGAGCGGGTAGCGATTTGGCTCTATGGACTTCGGTTCTAGAAACGAGGAGTGTTTACTGTTGACACTGCGATTCGGAGTACAGCCCGCTGGCGGGATAAGACCACCGCCCTGAAAGAGTGCGCGCCCAGAAAATCGATGTCAGGTTTTTCGAAACTCGCGCCCGGAAGTATGGCCACAAGGATTTCGGCACTGCCGCAGAGCGCGCGTGCCCATTTCGTGACCGCATCGCCAGGCCGCCGAGGTGACTGAGCCGCCGTCCTGCTTCCGCTCCTCACGGTATCGGCTACGACACGACGGGAAAAACGCAAGTGGTTCAGAGTTTGTTCACGGGCGATCCCGTTTTGTTTTTCCCGACGGTCTTCGCCGAACCGCTGCGGTGCCGCGCGTCCGGCTTGCGTGGGTTTAAATTTCTCAGGCTGTATTGGCTGCGGCAATTCCGTAGCGCGCAAGCACTATCGGTATCGATTCGCCGATGAGCGCCCGGTCGCGCACGACTGCGCCGAGCAGTTGCATGACTTCGGAATTTCTAAAGATGCCATAATGTCCGTCGGCAAAGACCGCGACCTTGTCGCGATCCCTTGCCTCCAGGGCGCGTCGGTACCGTGTGATGCCAGTTCTTTGGCCCTGAAGTTCCGCGGCGTCTGCTTTCTGTTGGTGCATGCGAAACGCTGTCGTTAAGCTCATGCACATCAATACAAAGTACGCATGAACGCGCATGCCAGCCTCGCTGCGCTTAGGGTGACGCTCCAGAAACCAACTTTCCTTGGCTTCGCGATTGCACGTATTCTCGATAAGGCTGCGGTCGTCGTAGCTGTCAAAGGCGACAAATGGGTCAGCAGATGGGTCCGTGGTCAAAATGACCACCTCGCGCTCAGCATTTTGGGGCGCGCCATCCCAGCGGAGCACAACGGTTGCGTTAAGCTGTTTCGGCACAAAGTCTTTTTTGTTGGCCTCAGATGATGAGCCGCCTTTGCGCCACCACTCGCATGGCACCTCGCGCACCCCTACGACGATGGTCTTGCGCTCTTCTGTTGTCGCATGCTTGCCAGAGCCGTGCGTGACTTGCTCAACACGTTCTGCGTACGTGGCGCCGTCAAGCTTTTGACCTTGCGCTGCGAGCGCTTCCACGGTCTAGGGCCACCGAGCGAATGGTGGCGTAGCCCTCGACGTTTTGACGCGCCTGCGCAAGCACCGCGCTTGCATGCCGATTGTCTGCGACGTTGATGTCGTCAATTTGCATCGCCAGCGGCATGCCCGAATTTGGCTCCCAAACGACCCAGATTTTCCAGCCAAACACGGTGACTTTAACTTTCTTGGCGTGTCTGTTGGCGCGCACATCTGGCCGCTTTTCTCGGGTGACACTCGGCACATCGCGACCATCGTCTGTGCCATAACTGGGCGTGGCCTCGTTGTCGGTGGTATCAAGCACTGCATCGATTTTCTTCGGAAATACGCCGCTTTTAGCAAGGCATCGAATGACGCCATTGAACATGGCTTCGAGCCCACGCAACGCATGATGGTGAAAAGCACAAACTGCGTGAATGGATACAACGGCTTTTTGCGCGTGCCTGGGTCCAGACTATGAAGAAACTCGAGCGCACCAATATCTTCGATGTCATGAAAAAATTCGTCGAAGAATGCCGCCTCACCCAGCGGGTAAACTTGATCTAACGACCGCGTTTCGTGCAGCGTCCGCGCCACTTCCGCGTCGTCGCGTGTGGCGGTTTGCCAACGGGTCAGTTCGGCCAAACGTGTTTCCAGGTCAACGTTGCGTGTCGCTGTACATGCCATATTGTGCACACTACATCGCATGCGTCGCGCGCACAAATTGCCGCAACCATGAGCAAGAAAAGGCAGTGGACGATGTTCTCATCACCGGCAGAACAAAATTGGAGGGCGATTCACCCTCGGCAACAACGCAAGCCGGACGCGCGGCACCGCAGCGGTTCGGCGAAGACCGTCGGGAAAAACAAAACGGGATCGCCCGTGAACAAACTCTGAACCACTTGCGTTTTTCCCGTCGTGTCGTAGCCGATACCGCGAGGAGCGGAAGCAGGACGGCGGCTCAGTCTCCTCGGCGGCCTGGCGATGCGGGTCACAAAATGGGCACGCCTGCCGTGGGACAGCGCCGAAACACGTGCGACCATACTTCCGGGCGCGAGCTTTGGCAAACCTGGAAACGCCATTCTGGGCGCGCACGCTCTCATGCGCGGTGGTCATATTGCATCAGAAATTCTGTACTCCGAATCGCAGGGTCTGGGGTCTGGGTTCTTTAATCAATGTGTTCGGTATCAAGGGTTACGGCATCAAGGGTTACGGCATCAATGGGTCACCGCCCAATTGGCCCCCACCCCCACATCCACCACCAACGGCACTTTTAATGTCATCACCTGTGTCATTTCGCGACGCACCAGCTTGACCACATCTTGCACCTGCGCTTCG
>CAYIOH010000675.1:0-2484 GCA_964364975.1 uncultured Bifidobacteriaceae bacterium | reverse complement strand
TTCTCCGGGTCGTCGCGCAGTTCGCGACCGTAACGCACGTTGATGGTGTAGCGCTCGCGGCCTTCAACAGTGCGGTCAATGGCCATGCCCCCGATGGCGGTTTCGACCAGCATGAGCACGTCTTCGACGTTTAAGCCGTAACGGGCGATTTCAGCACGCTTGGGAATGATGTCGAGATAGAGACCGCCGGTGGTGCGTTCCGAATAAACGCTGCGCGTGCCGGGCACCTGGCGCATGACCGATTCCAGGTGCTCGCCGAGCTTGCCAATGACGGCGAGGTCGGACCCGAAAATCTTGATCCCAACCGGCGTGCGAACGCCGGTGGAGAGCATGTCAATGCGCGCTTTGATGGGCATCGTCCAGGCGTTGACCTGGCCGGGAATCTGCAAGGCTTCGTGCATCTCCTGCACGAGTTCATCCCAAGTGATAGGGCGGACGTCGGGCCAAATTTTGCGCAACCCCTTCTTGATCCATTCCGGCGTCCAGCTTGAATACCACCTCCGCTGTGATACTTTGCGCCACTCCTTCTCCGGCTTGAGTTGCACCACGCTTTCGAACATTTCCAGCGGCGCGGGATCGGTAGCGGTTTCGGAGCGACCGGCTTTGCCGTGAACGCTGATCACTTCCGGGAACTGCTTGATGATGCGGTCCTGGATTTGCATGAGCCGCGTTGCCTCGGTAATGGAGACGGTGGGCAATGTGGTGGGCATGTAGAGAATCGTGCCCTCGTTCAAGGGCGGCATGAACTCGGACCCCAGCTTCTTGAAAATAGGAATGGATGAGGCCACGGCCACCACGGCAATGGCGATGGAAAGAATTCGTCGCCGCATCAGCGCGCTGACCCACGGATAATAGAGCCGGTGAATGAAGCGACTGATGGGATGCTTGTGCTCGGGGATCACCTTCGCTCCGGTCATCAGCACGATGAGCGCGGGGCCGATGGTGATGGAGAGGAACGCGGCCCAAGCCATCGTGAAAGTTTTGGTGAAGGCCAGCGGCTTGAACAGGCGGCCTTCCTGCGCTTCCAGCGTGAACACCGGCATGAAGCTCACGGTGATGACGAGCAGGGCGAAGAAGAGCGGTTTGCCAAGCTGCTTGCAGGCCATGATGATGATTTCCTGGCGCTGCTTCCGGTTGAGGCCCGGCGGTGCGTGCTCCAGTTTCTTGTGGACGTTTTCCACCATCACCACCGCTTCGTCGGTGATGACGCCGATGGAAATCGCAATGCCGGCCAACGACATGATGTTCGCTGTCAGCCCCATGAAATACATCGGGATGAATGCCAGGGCCACGGCGATGGGCAGCGTGACGATGGCCCGCGCCGCGCCGCCGAAGTCGAGCAGGAACACGATGATCACAATCGCCACGATGATGGATTCCTCAATGATAGTGCGGGTGAGCGTGTGGATGGCCCGGTTGATCAAGTCGGAGCGGTCGTAGGTGGTGACGATTTCCACTCCGGGAGGGAGAGAGGATTTGACGTCGGCCAGCTTGGCTTTGATCCGTTCAATGACCTGAAGTACGTTCTGCCCGTAACGCACCACCACGATGCCGCCCACCGTTTCGCCCTCCCCGTTCAAATCGCCCGCGCCGCGCCGCATCTCCGGCCCAAACTGGATGTTCTTGGCCACGTCGCGGAGCAGAATGGGTGTGCCTTGGGCGTCCGATCCAACGACGACGAGCCGCAGGTCTTCCAAGGATTTGATGTAGCCGTGGCCGCGCACGAGGTAGGACGTGCCGAACCGTTCCAGTTCGCGACCGCCCACGTCGTTGTTGGAACTACGGATGGCGGAAACGATGCGGTTGATCGGCACGTTGTAGGCGAGCAGCTTGTTCGGATCAATTTCCACCTGATATTGTTTCTGGAACCCTCCGAACGTGGCGACTTCGGCCACGCCTTCCACGCTTTGAATCCAGTAGCGCAGATGCCAGTCTTGGAAGGAGCGGAGCTGGGCCAGATCATTCGAGCCTGACTTGTCCACCAACGCGTATTGGAAGCCCCAGCCCACACCGGTCGCATCCGGGCCGAGCGTCGGCGTGACGCCGGGCGGCAAACCGCCCGTCAATCCTTGCATGTATTCCAGCACCCGCGAGCGCGCCCAGTAAATGTCCGTCCCGTCGTCGAACACGACATAGACGAAGGAGTAACCGAAGAAGGAATAGCCGCGCACCACCCGCACCTTCGGCGCGGCGATCAGTTTGGTGACGATGGGATAAGTGATCTGGTCCTCGACGAGATTCGGACTGCGGCCTTCCCATCCGGTGAAGACAATGACCTGCACGTCGGACAAGTCCGGGATGGCGTCCAACGGCGTGTTGCGGACACAGTAGATGCCGCCGGCCAACAGGGCGCCAATCATCATGAAGACCGTGAACTTGTTGCGCGCGCTCCACTCGATGATCCGTTCAATCGGCCCATCCTTGCGTGGCGCGTGATCGGGGGGCGGCTCGGTTGAGTTCATTGGCGTGTCAGACATGCGTGTT
>CAYIOH010000674.1:0-2492 GCA_964364975.1 uncultured Bifidobacteriaceae bacterium | reverse complement strand
ACTCGGACTTCGGCTTGCCGGCGAATTGCTGGGTGGAATTTCAGGACCTGGAAGTCACCGCGTCGTGTTCGAATCCGTTCCTGCAAATCTGGAAGGGCGGCATCAAGCCGCTTTACGACACGAAGGACGATCTCTCAATTCTCGCGGGCATTGCTAAAGCGCTTGGCAAAGTCACCGGCGACAAACGGTTTGAGGATTACTTCAAGTTCGAGCACGAAGGCAAACGCAGCATTTACCTCCAGCGATTACTCGACACCTGCACAACCACCGCAGGCTACAAAGTCGAAGACATCATGGCTGGCAAATACGGCCCGCCCGGCGGCGCGCTGATGTTGTTCCGCACGTATCCGCGCATCCCGTTTTACGAGCAGATTCATGACAATTACCCGTTCTACACGGACACAGGCCGGCTGCACTCATACAGCGATGATCCGACCGCGATCAGTTGCGGCGAGAATTTCATCGTCCACCGCGAAGGCCCGGAGGCCACGCCGTATCTGCCGAACGTGATCATCAGTTCAAACCCGTTCGTGCGGCCGAACGATTACGGCATCCCGCTGACGGCGGAGCATTGGGACGAGCGCACAGTGCGCAACGTAAAGCTGCCGTGGGCTGAAGCGAAGAAGACGACAAACTTCCTGTGGAAAGACGGTTACCATTTCTATTGCCTCACGCCCAAGTCGCGCCACCGCGTCCACTCCTCGTGGTCGAATGTGGACTGGCATTTGATACACGACTCGAACTTCGGCGACCCGTATCGGATTGATAAACGCCTGCCGACCGTGGGCGAGCATCAGATTCACATGAACCCTGCCGCCGCGCGCGACCTTGGCATCAAGGACGGCGACTATGTCTATGTGGACGCCAATCCCGCCGACCGTCCGTATCTCGGCGCGACGCCCAGTGATCCGTTTTACAAGGTTGCGCGCTGCATGTTGCGCGTCACCTACAACACGGCCTACCCGTATCACGTTGTGATGATGAAACACGGCACGTTCATCGCGACGGAGAAAACAGTGAAGGCGCAGCAGACGCGGCCCGACGGCATGGCGCTCACCGAGGACGGCTACATCGCGAATTTCCGTTTTGGCTCGCAGCAATCCATCAACCGCAACTGGCACATGCCGATGCACCAGACCGACACGCTGTTCCACAAAGCGAAGGTGATGATGAGTTTCATCTTCGGCGGCGAAGCGGACAACCACGCCGTCAACACCGTGCCCAAGGAATGTCTCGTCAGCATCACGAAGGCTGAAGACGGCGGCCTCGGCGGTCGCGGCCCGTGGAAACCCGGCACGGACGGCATGTCGCCCGACGCCGAGAATGACATGATGAAAAAGTACCTCGCCGGCACGCTCGGTAGCACGGGGAGCGGGGCGGGGTTTGAGTAAATCCGAAAACCGAAATCCGAATGTTGAAAGAAATCCGAAATCCGAAGAGCGAATAATGAATGGCCGAGCTTACAGCGTTGAAACCGGCAGCAGGCAGGTAAATCCGGCTTGCTCAAAATGGTGGTCGGTGGTGAAGGCGTCGAAGATGCCGTACTCGGACATCACCAAGAACGAGGCACAATCCACCAGCCCCCAGGTCTTGTCAGGTCGGTCAGAATACAACTCAAGCGCCCGGTCGCGAAGTTCCGGCGTCACTTGGATCATCCGGACGCGGGGCCAGCCTCTCAGCCGATGCACGCTGTCTGCAAAGCGCTTTCTCGCGGGTGTCCGCGCCAAGCCATTGCCCGTTTCGGCGACAATCCAGTCTGTGAGAACGATCCACGGGTTTCGGCGCTCGCCAACTTCGAGCCAAAGGTCGCGGGCGACCCTGTGCAAAGTGTCGTCCTCGTTCAACAGCGCAAACCAGCCGTTGGTGTCGAGAAAGATGCTGCTAGCGGGCATCGCTCACCTTGGGATGACCGTAGAGATAATGGTCCGCGTTCGTCGAGAGATCGGGGATGCCGGTGGGCACCGCCAATTCTCCCATTCGCCAGACCGGGTCGAGCTGATCTCTTGGGACCGGGCGTGCCTGTTCAACCGCGCCAGGCTTCTGGTCGGGTTCCACCCGCACGACCGTCCCATCGGCCAGCTTGACTCCCGGTTCCAGCACTACGACGCCGTTCTTGACTGTGCCTTTGTAGCTCATAACACGCGTCACTCTAGCACCCGACCGGCCGGCTTGGCAAACCGTCATTCCGCTGAAATCACAAGCGATTCTTGACCCATGCCCAAAGACGAATTCGATTTTGACGACCCGATGGAGCTGAATGGCGTCGGCATTGCGTCCGAAGAGGACACAACCGAGGCGATGACGGAATGTTTCATCGAGGAGTTCATGCGGCTCGGCTACAACGCGAAGCAGATTCTCGCGTTGTTCCGCAACCCGCACTACATCGGCATGAACATGGTCGTGCAAAATCGCGGCGAGCAATTCGTGCGTGATCGTATCACGGAAATCTTCGCGCGTTGGGGCAGATCGGTGGCGGCCGGCGAAACGCCCAC
>CAYIOH010000673.1:0-2496 GCA_964364975.1 uncultured Bifidobacteriaceae bacterium | reverse complement strand
CGCTGCCGAATTGCGCGGCGGACCGGTCGGCGAGCAGCAGCCGCAAGTCGTCGCGATGCGGGCCGATGAGAGTGGCGCGATACGACCGTTCGCGCGCGCGGGATTGTGCCAGTTCGACCGCGAAATCCTGTTTCACCGCCGGATCATATTCCATGCGCAGTTCCTCGGCGTCGTGCGAGATGCGGCGATAGGCGAGGCGCGTGAGCGGGGAAACTTTCGGCACCAACTCGCGCCGCGCGTCCATGAGTTCGTTGCCGGCGCGGACGAGTTCGTTGGTGAAACTGTCGAACGAGGCTTCGTCGAGCGCGGGTTGGCGGAGCAGGGCGTTGCGCGAGCGCACGGTGCGCAGATAACGCTGGAGCAACGGCAGGTAGCCGGGCTGCGTTTGCGAGAGCAGCAGATCCAAGAAGCGCCGCCGCGTGCGGCTCGTGCCTTTGACCAGTTGCAGGTCTTCGGTGCAAAACACCACGACGCGCAACGTGCCGAGGTAGTCGGTCAGTTTTTTCACGGGCCGGTTGTCGAGCGCCAGGTTTCGTTCGCGCGCGGACCAATACATTTTGATTTCGTGTTCGCCCTGGCCGACGACTTTGCCGCCGACGAAATAGCCCTTCTGTCCGTGGCGAATCATCTGCGCGCCACCGACGCCGCGGAACGAGCGCAGCGTGGCCATGAGGTAAATGGCTTCGAGGATGTTGGTTTTGCCCTGTGCGTTGTCGCCCAGCAGCAAGTGGAAGCCGGGCGCAAAGTCCGAGTCCAGCCGCGTGTAATTGCGGAAGTCGCGAAGTCGCAGATGGGCCAGATGCACGGGGAGAGGATGAGCGAGGGGAGGCGAACGGGCGAGTGGAATTTCGGGATCGGGTGTGTGAGGCGCGGTTCGTTTTTGCGTATTGCGTGTTGCGTCAAGCATCTGCGAGGCGTCCATCGCTGCTTGACGCAACACGAAACACGCAACACGTCCCGGTCATTGCGAATTGACTTTCTCCCGCCCATCCCAAGCATTTCGCCCGCTATGGACTGGATCGCACAACCTGAAATCTGGATCAGCCTGTTGACGCTGACGGTGCTCGAGATCGTTCTCGGCATTGATAACATCGTGTTCATCTCGATTCTCGCGGGCAAACTGCCGCCGGAACAACAGGGCAAGGCCCGCCAGACCGGCCTGATGCTGGCGCTCATCACTCGCGTGCTCCTGCTGTGCGGGCTGGCGTTCATGGTCAGGCTGACCAAACCGCTGTTCGAAATTCCCACGTTTGGCATTCTCCACGAACCGCACGGGGTTTCGGGCCGGGATTTGATTCTGATCCTCGGCGGTTTGTTCCTACTGTGGAAAAGCACGCATGAAATCCACGACAAACTGGAAGGCGAAGACGGCGAGGTTACCAGCCGCGTCGCGCCGAAGTTCGCCGCCGTAATCGTGCAGATACTCCTGCTCGACATCGTGTTCTCATTGGACTCGGTCATCACCGCCGTGGGCATGGCGCGGCATCTGGGTGTGATGATCGCCGCGGTCATCATCGCGCTGGTGTTCATGCTGTTCTTCGCCGGGCGCATCAGCGATTTCATTCACCGGCATCCGACGCTGAAGATGCTTGCGTTAAGTTTCCTGCTTCTGATTGGTTGCGCGCTGGTGGCCGAAGGTTTCCACAAGGAAATTCCGAAGGGCTACATCTACTTCGCGATGGCGTTTTCGGTCGGCGTGGAGGCGCTCAACCTCCGCGTGCGGACGAAGCAGAAGCCGCAGCCGGTGGAATTGCATCAGCCTTACCGATGAAGCCTGTGCTCGCGGGTGGACAAAAGTATGCGGCCGGGTATCTTCTTCGCAATCCGTGTTCCAGCGAAGCCAGGCGGCTTCATTGCGAACTGCGGTCACAAAAGTAAAATCCGCAATCAAACCAATGAAAATGATCAAACTGTTCGCCCTGACGTTGTGCGCGGCCTCGCTGCTGCTCGCCGGTTGCAAGACCTGTTGCAAAGAGAAGTGCTCCACGGCGCAAGCTGCCTGCGGCATGCAATGTTGCACCGATGCCAAAGCCACTTGCGCGACCTGTCCGAAGTGCAGTGCCAAGAAATAATCGTCGTCCTGCTTCAACCAACGGCCGAGGTTTACTTCGGCCGTTTCCCTTTTTCACTGAGCCCTCTCACATCACAAGCAGCAACTTCTTGATTTCCTTCAGCCGCGCCTTCGCATCCTTCTTCGTCAAGCGCGGGAACTTGCCGCCCAGCGTGATGAAATCGCCGTGGCGCGTGAGCATCAGCTTGTCCTCCTTCACTTCAATGACGCTGATGCCGCGTTCACTGGCGAGGATTTTCAATTCGGCGATTTGCAGAAGCATCTCCACCGGCGGCGGCAGCGGGCCGAAGCGGTCGCGCAATTCCTTCTGCAAGGCTTCGAGCGCGACTTTGTCGGTTGCCTGCGCCAGTTTGCGGTAAATTTCAATACGGTGCTGCGGTTCGGGGACGTAGGTGTGAGGCAAGGCGGCGTGTTGCGTGTTGCGT
>CAYIOH010000672.1:2300-2516 GCA_964364975.1 uncultured Bifidobacteriaceae bacterium | reverse complement strand
CCGTCGTAGGGAATCGCCGGCCAGCCGGCGCGTTCCATGAGCGCGGCGTGCGCGGAAACGCCGCGCGCGTAACAGTCGTCGCGAATCGCGCGCACTTCGCCGGGCGGGATGCGGCCGCGAAAATAATCTTCGAGCGAAGGAATGCGTTCCCACGGGCGCAAACCCTCTCCCTTGAGGGAGAGGGCAGGGTGAGGGTGAGACGCCGCGTCGTGCGCA
>CAYIOH010000672.1:0-2290 GCA_964364975.1 uncultured Bifidobacteriaceae bacterium | reverse complement strand
TGAATTCAATGCCGATATCGAACTGCGGCACGCTCGTGCGCAGGTCCAGCCGCTCTCCCCCACCCAGCCCTCCCCCGCTGGGGGAGGGGTATTGCAAGCCGTCCGCCGCTCAAACCGGCCAGCGCCATGCCGATCATGCCGGTGACCACGCCGCGTTGGAAACCGTCGCGGGATTTTTCGGCAACGCGGGCTTCCGCTTCCACCCAGCTCGCGCGGCGGCGTTGGACGTAGGTCGCTTCGAGATTTTCCTTCGTGAACGGTTTCTTCGCCTTGAGCAATTCGAGCACGGCTTCGGCGAGTTGCGCGCCGGTGGCCCAAGCTTCGTCCACGCCCGAGCCGGTGAGGACGTTGGTGCTGCCGCTGCCTTCGCCGATGCGCGCGTAGCCGTCGCCGACGAGATGCGGTTCGCCGCGCCGGCCGGATTCGCCGAGGGTTTTCGCGCCCCAGGAGCGGAGCTTGCCGCCCTTGAGGTAGCGCCAGAGATACGGGTGCAGCATCCAATGCTGAAGGTAGCGGTAGGTCGTGCGCACCGGGCTGTCGAACCAGGACGGCACGAAAATACCGAGCGACGCGACGCGGTCGGGATGCACGTAGAGGAAACCGAAAATCTCCGGCTCGGGATAACCGAACGTGTGCAGCACGGTGCCCGGTTTGAGCGGCGTGTCTTCGGGCAAATCCACGACGAACTTCATGCCCACGGCCCAGTCGCGCGTGTGATGGTCAGGCGGCAGGCCGAAGAGGTGGTCTAGCTGTTGTCCGACGGGTCCGACGGGTCCGTCTCCGACGACGGTGAGCGCGGCGTGGATGTCCATGCCGGGCGTGAAGCCGTCGCCGGGGGCGCCAAACTTGTCTACGCCTTGATCGAGCAGGCGGACGCCGATGACTTTGGGTCTCGTAGCCGCCGACGTGAGGAGGCGGTTTCGCGATGAATCCCCAGGAATCCGCCTCCTCACGTCGGCGGCTACATCGTCAAGCAGCACTTCCGCCACCGGCGTACCTGGCCAGATTTGGACGGTGCCAGTGCTCTGCACCTGTGCGCCGACCCATTGCATGAACTGCCCCATCGAGAGAACCATGCCGCCGTGCTTGTGGAGAAAGCTTGGCGTCCACGGCAGATTCAATGCGTCGTGCTCGAACGGCAGCGCCCATTTCGTGGTGCGAATGAACGAATCGGCGAGACGGAGAAACGGCGAGCGGCGACTCGCGCCAATCGGGTCGAGCAGATAAAGCACTTTCTCTTCGCCGACCGGCGCGGCCATCGGAATGCCGGCTTTTTCAATATCGGGAAAGCTGGCGCGCAAGGCCCGCGCTTTCGTGACCACGCCGGAAACGCCAAAGCCGATGTCATCCGCGCGTTCGTAGCAGAGCACCTGCGGCGGCAGTCCGGGCGCGACGGCGCTTTCGACGGCGGGCGTGCCGTCGGCGTTGACGAGTTGTTTGGAGAGCGTCGTGAGAAATCCCGCCGTCGCCGGGCCGAAACCGACGCAGACGATGTCCGCGTCCATTCGTTGCCGTTCAACCCGCGTCGAGGCTTCGGTCTGAGTTTCAGCGGGTACCATGCGGCTGGCTTACAACCCCCGAAGGGTGCGCGCCACCTTGGCCGCGTCCGCCGCGTTGTCCACGGCGACATGGCAGATGAATTTCTTGCCGATGGCGGCGGCCGAGACGCCGCGCAGGTTCAGGCCTTGATCGCCCAAGGCCTGTGCCAGCCGGGCCACCTGGCCCGCCTTGTCCGGGCCTTCCACGCGCACGGTCTGGAGGCTGGCCGTCTTGCTGAAGCCCGCCGCCCGGGCTGCGCGGGTCGGTTTCGCTCCTTTGATCGGCGTGACGAACACGACGCCGTTCCCCGCTCGCTCCGGCGCGCGCCGGGCGATAACGAATTCCAAGTTCACGCCCGCCGCGGCCAGCGCGTTGAGCTTGGTCGCCAACCCGCCGGGTTTGTTCTCAATCGGAGCCGCCCATGTATCCACTCGTTGCGTTTTCATAACAGGTTTCCTTTCGTTGCTGACAACTTTGTTCTTTCCCAACCAGTCGAGATTAGGAATTACGGTTTGAGGTGTCAAAGTTTCATGCCGGATAATCCAAGGCCTCGCGGATCATAACTTTCGTCAGCGATTCGGCGGCGCGATCTTTCGCGAGGCGGCAGCCAGTGAGGCAGCCGTCGAGCTTCGCGCGCAAACGGACGAACTCCTCGATGCCGCTGAATTTCACGCACGGGCCGGCTTTGAAAGGATGCTTTTCGCTTCCCTCGGCGACATCAGAAACCGCGCGAGCGGAACTGGCGATGCCC
>CAYIOH010000671.1:0-2517 GCA_964364975.1 uncultured Bifidobacteriaceae bacterium | reverse complement strand
GGGCACGCGAAAAACAGGCATCAATACTTAATCGGACTTAGAGGACACTACACTATGTCCTTGACGGCGGCACTCTTGTTCCGGGAAAGACCGGCGGCACGAAGTTGGCCGTCCGGGGTGGCGAGTAATTCTTCCGGCGCGGGAAATCTTTTTCCCGGATACAGCGCGAGCACGCGGCCAAAGATGGTTTCGGCTGCCGTGCCGTTGAGTTGCTGAAAGGCCACTGAACGCACCAGCGCCTGGAACGGTGGCCGCCCGCGTTTTGGCCGGAGCATGCACGGGCCGACCTTTCGGATGAGCCGCGCAAGAACCTTGTCTGCGCGGACAAGATGTTGGATGGCGTGTTCGTTCATGGGTTTCATGCGGAATGTCCAAATCAAACGGAGCGCCGGCAGCACCCAGTCACGAACTGAAAGGTAGGGCGCGTCACACCCCCCGACATCGGATGTCGGGGTTCGTGCGCGCCGCCACCCATGATCGCCGCAGAAAACGGCGCGCACGGAGTGGCGCGCCCTATCTCGCTTATTCGCCCACGCGAAAGCGTCTTCACCGTCTCGACGCGGATGATCAGCCAATCACCGTCTATTTTCTTCAGGGTGAATTTCACTTCCTGCACGTAGAAATCGCGTTCACCCGGAATTTTAACTTTTGCGGTGAGGTCAACGGTGGCCGACAGCTTGTCGGCGGCGAGCACCACCGCCACGTCGAGAAACTCTACTGCGAGCGCGCCGCCGGTCGGGCGCGCACCCACGGCGGCCTGGATTTCGTTGCGACCGTTGCAGGTGTATGAGCCGTGACTTGGCGCATCGAGACTCACCTGCGCGTCCACGCTGAAATAACCGGCCAGCTTCGAAGCGTTGAGGGTGCGGGTGAACGGCCCTTCGTTGGCCGTGAAAGAAACGGCGCGCGCGACGTTGGTGAGTTGTTGGCGGATGATTTGTTCCGGGCCGGGAAACAAGACCGACCACAACCAAAGCACAAGCGCCAGAAGCGCAAGCAACGCGAGCGAACGCCGGATGATTTTCATAACATGAGCTTACCCACGATGCGCGAGCGTTTGCGGGCCAGGAAAGTATGATCTTTCATGGGCATCGCGCGGTTGTCGCCGACCACGAAGTATTGGTCCGGCCCGAGTTTCAGGGGTGGGTGTTCCCATTCGCAGGAAAACTTGCAGTACGGCTCATCGAGTGGCTTGCCGCCCACCAGCAGGCGGCCACCGGAAAACGCGATGGTTTCGCCGGGCAAACCCACAATGCGCTTCATGTACATAATGCTGGGCCGGAACAGCCGTCTCCAATCCAGACGGATGTGCGTGAGGTCACGCGCCAGCTCGCCGGCAGAATACTCATCGCCGGAGATGCGGATTGTCACCACATCGCCGCGGCGCGGTTCGCGCCAGAGGTAGGCTAGGCGGTTGACCAGGTTGACGCTGCCAGTCCGGTAAGTTGGCAGCATGCTCGATCCGTCCACGCGCACTGGCAGCAGGATAAAACCGAACAGGACAAAGGCCACCACGACAATCACGACGATGCGCACCAAGGTGAATCGGGGCCGCCGCCCGATGAGCACAATGCGCAACCAGGCGGGCCAGCCGGCCGCGACGGGGCGCGAGCACGCCGGGCCGGAACTCTCTGCCTTGTTCGTCATGTGTGCAATTCGATGCTTCAATAACTACGGCGAAGTAAAAGTTTCGGTGCAGTTGGGGCACGACGCAAGCGAGAACTGGCTCGGCGATGGGAGCGGGAATATATTCCGATTCACCGTGCGAATCGGGGAATCCCTCTGCGATTCCTCGCAATTGTCGAGCGGGACGGCACTGAAGCGGAATGAGTGCAGCGGTCCGGTTCAAAGGTTTTGTTCTTGAGTCGCGCCGGTTGGCGGCGTAGTTAGCAGTCATGCCGATTCATCTTCCACCCATTTCCCGGCGCGAATTTTTCAAACGCTCCCTGCTCGCCGGGGCCGGGCTGGCGCTCGCGCCCAATCTGCTTGCGGCCGGCCGGCGCACCGACGCGAACTCGTGGGCGTTGATGGCCGACACGCACATCGCCGCCGACGCGGCAAAAATCGCCCGCGGCATCAACATGGCCGACCACTTCAAGCGCGTGTCCAAAGAATTGCTCGCGTTGCCTAAGCGGTCCGCCGGGGTGTTCGTCATCGGTGATTGCGCGTTCAACAGTGGCGAGAAGGATGATTACACGACGCTCGCGGATTTGCTCGATCCGCTGCGCGCCGGAGGGTTGCCGTTGCACCTAGCATTGGGCAATCACGATCAACGCGAGCATTTTTGGGCAGCACTCGAAGCGAACAAGACAACGAATCGGGAGGTTAAAGGCAAGCATGTCGCATTGTTACGCACGTCGGAGGTGAACTGGTTCATGTTGGATTCGCTGGAGACCACATTGCAAACGCCCGGATCGTTGGGGCCGGCCCAACTGGATTGGCTGGCTAAAACCCTCGACGCCAACCGCAAGAAGCCCGCGCTGATCTTGCTCCATCACAATCCCGGCAACAGCGAGA
>CAYIOH010000670.1:0-2530 GCA_964364975.1 uncultured Bifidobacteriaceae bacterium | reverse complement strand
TTGTGTGCTTCCAACACTGAACGAATCGGGTTATCTTGGGTCAAACTTGTGCTATTTTAAGCCGATTGAAAGCGCTGTATAAAAAACTGAACTTGGTGGTGGTGCTGTCAGCCTTGGTGCTGACGGCAGTCGTGGCGTTGTGTGCGGTCGAATCTCAACCGGGCGTCTCGCTGGAGACCACCAAGAAAGATGCCGTTGGCCAAACGACCAATTCCACCGAGACCATAACCCATCGGGTTGTCCCCGGTCCGAATGATGGGAAAATCGCTTTCGTGACCGCGGGGATGCTGTATCAAATCCAATACCTGCACCACCGGCTGGACGATGAGTTTTCCGAGAAGTTTTTTTACCGCTACCTGGAAATGCTCGACCCCCAGCACCTGCATTTCACGCAGGAGGACTTTGCGGAGTTTGATCGCTACCGCGAGCGGTTGGATAACCTCACCCTCACGCGCATGGGCGTGGCCGACACATCACCGGCTTATGAAATCTTCAACCGGTTCTTCGAGCGGCTCGCCCAACGGGTCGCCTACGCCGACGAATGGTTGAAGAACGAGAAATTCGATTTCACCGCGGACGAGCGCATGCTCGCCAACCGCCGCGAGGCGCCGTATCCCAGAGATCTCGACGAGGCGAAACAGCTCTGGCAGCAACGACTGCGCTTCGAATATCTCCAGGAAAAACTCGGCCGGCACGGCGCGAAGAAGAAAGCCAGTGAGTCGGCGGCTCACAAATCCACTTCTAAAGTCGCCCCAGCCAACGACAAGACCAACCCGGCGCCAACGGCCATCGAGGTTAAGAAGAAGACTGACGCGGAGGAAATCGTTGACCTGCTCACGCGGCGCTACCATAGAAACCTCCGCGTGTTCAAGGAATGGGACAATGAGGACGTGCTGGCGGTTTATCTGACCGCGCTGGCGCACGTTTACGATCCGCACTCCGATTATATGAACAAGATTGGCGCGGACAATTTCGCCATCGGCATGAACCTCCAGCTTTTCGGCATCGGCGCCGTCCTGACAACGGACCTGGACGGTTATTGCAAGATTCAAGAACTCAAGCCGGGCCCGGCCATGAAAAGCCAACAGATCAAAGTGGGTGACCGCATCGTGGCGGTTGCCCAAAGCAACGCGCCGCCGGTGGATGTGGTGGAAATGAATCTGAACAAAGCCGTGCAGTTGATTCGCGGGCCGAAAGGCACGGAAGTGCGCCTCACCATCATCCCCGCGGACAGTTCTTCGGATCGGCGCGTGGTGGCCCTGCTCCGTGATGAGATCAAGCTGGAGGACCAGGAAGTCAAGGGGAAGATCATCGAACTGCCCCCGGGCGCGAAAACCAGGCCACGACTTGGAGTGATTGATCTGCCGTCGTTCTACGCCACGATTGATTTGGGCGGCCATAAACCGATGGAATTGGCCGGCGAAGGTGGCGGCGCGGATAAAGCCACACCCCGCAGCACTTCTGCCGATGTGGCGCGACTGTTGAAAAAATTCAGGGAGGAAAATGTCACCGGTGTGATTCTTGATTTGCGGCGGAATGGTGGCGGATCGCTCGAAGAAGCCATCAAGCTTACCGGATTGTTCATCAAAGAGGGGCCAGTGGTGGAGGTGCGTGGATCCGATGGCAGCCAGTTGGTGCGTGAGGACACTGACCCCAGCGTGCTTTATGACGGACCGTTGATTGTGCTCACCAGCCGGTTCAGCGCCTCGGCTTCGGAGATCGTCGCCGGCGCGTTGCAGGATTACGGTCGCGCCCTCGTCGTCGGCGATATTTCCACCCACGGCAAAGGCACGGTGCAAAACCTGAATCCACTCCGTTATTGGGTCAAACCCGCCACGGCGACAGCCACCAATGACCCCGGCCAGCTCAAGATCACCATCCAAAAATTTTACCGGCCCAGCGGCGCTTCGACGCAGTTGAAGGGCGTGATGCCGGACATCGTGTTGCCTTCGGTTTTCAATTACTCCAAGGACATCGGGGAAGGCGCGCTGGAAAATCCGCTGGAGTGGGACACGATTCCGGGCGCGAAATTTGAAAAACTCAACCTCATCGAGCCTTACCTCGCAGAATTGTTCAAGCGGTCCAATGCCCGCGTGGCGGCGGACAAGGATTTCGCATATATTTACGAGGACATCGAACAGTTTCGCAAACACCAGGCCGACAAAACCATCTCGCTCCAGGAACAACAGCGCCTCAAGGAAAAGGACGAAGCGGAAGCCCGTCAAAAAGCGCGCGACAAGGAACGCCTCGCGCGCAAGGATCCCGACCGCAAGATTTATGAACTGGCGCTGAAGCAGCTGGACTTGCCCGGCTTGCCACCGCCGGTTGAAAAAACGAACACTGCGGCAAAAAGTTTTGCCGGAAAGGGCGGCGGTTTTGGCGTCAGCACCAACTCGGCTTCTGTCACTCCCAGACTCCCGACGCCGCTCGAGGGGTTGTTGGATGAAGACGAAGAAGAAGATCGTCCTCCTGCCGTGGATGCCACGCTTGAAGAGGCTGAGCGGATCCTCGTGGATTACATTTCGTTGCT
>CAYIOH010000669.1:0-2537 GCA_964364975.1 uncultured Bifidobacteriaceae bacterium | reverse complement strand
GTCCGGGCGTGGCCGGGCAAATCCTGGCGCTCAAGAACACGGTGCGCGCGGCGGGAAAATTCTGCGGCGTGGTCGCCACCGGCAACGAGAATTTGTTGGAGCGGCGGCGGGAGGGTTTTCAAATGCTGGGGCTGGGTTTGGACAGCGGACTGTTGTTGCGCAGCCTGCGCGAAGCCCTGGCGGCGGCTGGGTGTGATCGCCGCATCGTGGCCACCTTCCAACCCGAGCGGGAGACGCCGTCGGCCCCGCCGATGGAACGCCCGCCCGAGTCGCTGCGACCCGACCGGAGCGAAGCCGTCACCGCCGTCGGTCACGGATCGAAAATGGAGATCGCGTTCGGGGTGGACTTCGAGTGTCAGGTGGGCAGCTTCAACGGGGCGCGGAACTTGACCACCGGTCTGGTGACGTTCCGCCCGGGGTCAGAGTTGGCGTATCACACACATGCCTTCGCCGAATCCGTCACGGTGTTGTCGGGATCGCTGTTGATCGAAGTGGAAGGCCGGCGTTACACGCTGAATGCCTTGGACAACCTCACCGTGCCGCCGGGCCTGGCCCATTACGCACAGCCCATTCCTTCGCAGAGCAGTGCCGTCGCCCACATCGCCATGGCCACCGACTCGCCCAGCCGGACCCTCACCGACCGGTTTTTCTCCCGCCGGGCGATGGACACCGATTCAACAGGCGTTGACGGAGCCGAGCGGGTCACGCGGCTGCAAACCGCCAAACGCTTTGAACCGGGCAAGGGCGCAAGTTTCATTGACTATTTCAACGGCGACCTGATTCCGGGAATGCCCATGAGCGGGGGCTACGGCTTGTTCCAACCCGGCGGCCGGTTGCCCGCGCACGTTCACGACTTCGACGAATCCATCTGCATCATTCAAGGCACGGCCACCTGCATCGTCGAGGGCCGCCGCTACGAGATGTCTGACTGCGACACCGCGCTTCAACCGCGCGGTCGTGTGCATTACTTCATCAACGAGAGCAAGCAGCCAATGGCCATGATCTGGGTTTATGCCGGGCCATCGCCCGAACGGATCGTGGTGAACGAACGTTGCGCCACGATGGCGGGCAATCCCTGGCAGGACTAATCAAAGAAACCATGAACACACGAAAGTTCATCGTCGCGCTGACCGCTGATTTCTATGACACCGCCGGTGTGCCGAAGTATCGGGACATCGGCCTCTCGTTGCTGGCGGAACAGCCGCACATCGAGCAGCGCGTTTTCCAGGAGCATCGCAAGCAAATTGGCGCGGACCAGATCGCCGACGCGCAAGGCGTCATTGTGCTGACGCCAACCGTCACGGCGGAGAGCGTGTCGAAAGCCGACCACCTTCTCGTCATGGCGCGGTTTGGCGTTGGGTATGATGCGGTAGATGTGAAAGCCTGCACCGCCGCTGACGTGCTCGTGACGATCACGGCTGGCGCGGTGGACCGGCCCGTGGCCGAGGCGACCGTCGGCTGGATGATTGCGCTGAGTCACAACATGCACATCAAGGACCGGCTCGTGCGCACGGGCCAGTGGGACGAGCGCTCGAAGCACATGGGCCGCGAACTGCGTGACCGCACGCTCGGGGTGATTGGCCTCGGCGGCATTGCGCGCAAGACGGTGGAGCTGCTGCGCGGCTTCGGCATGAAACTGCCGCTCGCGTTTGACCCGTTTGCGGACGAGAAGCTGGCCGCGACGCTCAACGTGAGGCTGGTCAGTTTGGAAGAGTTGCTCCGGCAAGCCGACTTCGTTTCCATCCACTGTCCGCTCACGGAAAAAACACGCGGCCTGATCGGGGCGCGGGAGCTGGCACTCATGAAGCCGGACGCGTATCTGCTGAACACCGCGCGCGGCGGCATCGTGGACGAAGATGCACTTTACGCCGCGCTCAAGAACCAGCGCATCGCGGGCGCGGCGCTGGATTGCTTCGCGCAAGAGCCGGTCACCGCGCCGCACCGCTTCGGCGAACTGGAGAACGTGCTGCTCGCCCCGCACAGCATCGCGTGGACGGACGAATTGTTCCGCGACATCGGGCGGGCCGCGTGCCAGGTGATGGTGGACCTTTCGCTGGGCGCGAAGCCGCGCACCGTGGTCAACCCCGAAGTCTTCGAGCAGCCCGGCTTTCAAGCGAAGTGGGCGCGGTTTCGGAAACAAAATTCTCATTAAACCTCATGAGCAGACTGGAAGGCAAAGTCGCGTGGATCAGCGGAGCGACCTCCGGCATTGGCGAAGCCACGGCGCGGTTGTTCGCGCGCGAGGGCGCCAAGGTCGCGCTCGTCGGCCGGCGGCTCGCGTTGAGCCGGCGCATCGCTGGCGAGTTGAAGGCGGAGGGCGGCGAAGCTCTTCCCATCGCTTGTGACGTGAGCAACGAACGGCAGGTGCGCGATTCCATCCGGCGAACGGTCGGGCATTTCGGCAGCCTGGACATCGTCGTCAACAACGCGGGCATGGTTCACATCAAGCCGCTGCACGAATACACCGAACGCCAGTGGGATCACGTGATGGATGTCAACGTGAAGTCCATGTTCTTCGCCGCCAAGCATGCGATTCC
>CAYIOH010000668.1:0-2543 GCA_964364975.1 uncultured Bifidobacteriaceae bacterium | reverse complement strand
GCGTCACTCCGTGCGCGCCGCTCGTGGCAAGGTCATGCCCGGCGCGCACGGGGTGACGCGCCCTACCTGTTGAAATACCGATCTTCAGGCGTAATTGGTATTACACGAGTCCCCGTCTGATCCGGGAAATCGCAAAGAAGTCTGGGACTCGTGTAACTCGTCCCTCCGAATTATGCGTTTGGGCAACCCGCCTTTGTAATCCGCGCGCGTCCGCTGCTTGCCACGTTGCGTTCGCTCCGGTACGGTTTCGCCTAGTTTATGGCATTTCTCAACGACAACTATCTGAAGCTGAAAGCCGGCTACCTGTTTCCCGAAATCGGCCGGCGCGTGAAGGTTTTTTGCGAAGTGAATCCCGAGGCGGCCAGGCGCCTCATCCGTTGCGGCATCGGCGATGTGACCGAGCCGTTGCCGCCCGCTGTCATCGCCGCGATGCACGAGGCCGTGGACGATATGGCTGTGCGCAAAACGTTCCGGGGCTACGGGCCGGAGCAAGGCTACGAATGGTTGCGCACCGCCATCGCGAAGAATGATTTCCGCGATCGCGGCTGCGACGTGGCTGACGATGAGGTGTTTGTCAGCGACGGCACCAAATGCGACACGGGCAACATCCTCGACATCCTCGGTGCGAAAAACAAAATCGCCATCAGTGATCCGGTTTATCCGGTTTACGTGGATACGAATGTGATGGCTGGCCACACGGGCGAGGCGAACGAAGCTGGCGCTTACGGCAAACTCGTTTATCTGCCGTGCCGTCCGAGCAACGGATTCATCCCGGAGCCGCCGAAGCGCCACGTGGACGTCGTTTATCTCTGTTCGCCCAACAATCCGACGGGCGCGGCTGCCAACCGCCCGCAGCTTGAGGCATGGGTGAAATACGCGCTGGAACGCAAGTCAGTGATTCTGTTCGATGCGGCTTACGAGGCTTACGTCAACGACCCGGCGTTACCACACTCGATCTACGAAATTCCCGGCGCGCGCGAGTGCGCCATTGAGTTTCGCAGCTTCTCGAAGAACGGTGGTTTTACCGGCGTGCGCTGCGCTTACACGGTCGTGCCCAAATCGCTCAACGCGCAGACGAAATCCGGCGAGTTCAATCCCTTGCATCCGCTTTGGGCGCGGCGCATGACGACCAAGTTCAACGGGGTGAACTATATCGTCCAACGCGCGGCCGAAGCGCTTTACTCGCCCGAAGGCAAAGCGCAGGTTCGTGTGCTCATCGAGCATTACATGGGCAACGCCGCGGTGCTCCGCGCGGGCGCAAAAAGAGCGGGCTTCAAGGTCTTTGGCGGTGTCAACGCGCCTTACCTCTGGGCCAAAACGCCGAAGGGCATCACGAGTTGGCAGACGTTCGACAAAATTCTGGGCGAAGCCAATGTGGTCATCACCCCCGGCTCTGGCTTTGGCTCCAAGGGCGAAGGGTATTTCCGCATCAGCGCCTTCAACAGCCGGGCCAACGCCGAGGAAGTCGCGCGGCGATTGCAGGAGTTGAAGTGGTAGAGGCAACCATCCTTGGTTGCCGGTGAACGCGGCATCCCTGCCGCGTGTTTCGGTCGCTCCGCACCAACTGGTGGCAGGGATGCCGCCATCACCGGCACGCTGGGAAGCGTGCCTCCACGGTGCTACCTCCACGGTGCTTGCCCCACGTTACGCTTTGACGTAATGTTCGCGGCGAAGACGCCAGTCGGTGAGAATCGCATTCTCAACGGCCTGTCCGGGCGTCCTGATGATGTGAAGTTTTAATTCACAACCGCGCCACGCGGGACGTGGCCGGAAAACGCGGAGTCTGCCATGGCAACCAAAAAAACTGCCCCATCCAAGAAACATGTCCTGCTCGTGGATGACGACCTCGAGCTGGCGCAAACCTACAAGGAATTGATCGAAGCGCACGGCTACGACGTGAGCACCGCGCCCAACGGCGTGCTGGCCATCAAACACTTCCTGAACCACCACTTGGACGCCATCGTGTGTGACCTGAAGATGCCGGAGTTGGAGGGCGACATGTTTTATGCCGCCGTCGCGCGCATCCAACCGGGTCTCCACAAGCGATTCATCTTCATCACCGGTGTGGCGGACGACCCGACCTTCGAGGTGTTCATCGCCAAGGTCAAATCACCCGTGCTGCGCAAGCCCGTGCCGATCAAAAAGCTGCTCGCGGAAATCAAGCGCGTGGTCGGGCGCGCTTCGTGAAATCCGGCACGACTTCCTTCGGCGCATGATCGCTCTCGTTGCCGCCGGCCTCATCGCGTTGAAATGGGCTGCGCAGCTTGTCTTGGAAAACCTCAACCGCCGCCACGTGCTGACGCATGCGAATGCCGTCCCTGCCGCGTTCGAAGAAACGATGGACGACGCGACCTACGCCAAGTCGGTGCAATACACCCTCGCGCGCGGCAGCTTCAGCCGGTTTGAGGACACCTACGACACGGTGATGTTGCTGGTGGTTTTGTTCAGCGGCGTGTTGCCGTGGGCGTTTGATTCTTCCCGCGCCCAGTTTGGAAGTTCGGCCTGGGTGCTGGCGGCGTTTCTCTTTGCGGTGGGATTCATTC
>CAYIOH010000667.1:0-2545 GCA_964364975.1 uncultured Bifidobacteriaceae bacterium | reverse complement strand
AACTCATGGAAGATCGTTTCCACGTCCGAGTGCGACAGCAGCGAGGGCTTGTCCGGCGACGGCGGTGGGAAGTTGCAGACGAGCGAACAGACGGGCCGCTGATAACTCCCATCGCGCAGCCGCTTGCCGTCCATCAAGCCGAACTCCGCGAAGTGATGAAACTTCCCCTCGCGCGGATACAAATCCAGATAGAACAAGCCCAGCGGTTCGCCCGTGGCCGCGTCGCTCACGGCCCACAGTTGCAGGTCATCAATCCATTTGTAGGGCGGCTCGATGCGCTGGTATTTCAAGCCAAAGATGCGCTGATAAATGTCGAACATGCCGTCCAGCACGCGTTGCATCGGGAAATAAACGCGCAGTTGCTCGGCGTCCACGGTGTATTTCTCCTTCTTCAACTGGTTCGCGTAATAGCGCCAGTCCCAGAGTTCGACCTTTGCGTTCGCGTCGCCGGTGTCGCGGATTTTCATCTGGCGGAACTGCTCGCGTTCGGCATCGAACTTGGGTTGCAAGCCGGTCTTGAGCCGCTGCTCGAAATCAATTGCGGTCTTCCCGTTCTTCGCCATTTTAATTTCGGTCTGGTAATCGGCCCACGTGGCATAGCCGAGCTTCTTCGCGATCTGATCGCGGTGGATGAGGATCTTTTCCAGCAACGGAATGTTTTCATCCCTGGCCAGCGTGTGATTCTCGATCAGCACGCGCTTGCGCACGTCTTCGCGCTTCGCATTTTCCATCACCATCAAATACTGCCAGGTGATGTTGGCCATGATGGTGTATTCGTCGTCGCCGGTCTTGATACTGGGCTGCTTCAGAAAATTCTCCGTCACGCCGCCGAGTTCCGCTTTCGTGAATTTGATCGCTTTGTGCGCTTTCGTGACGTTGCTCTCGAAATCCGTGCCGAGCGTCGCCAGTTCCTTGCGCAAACGCTCCACCTCGTCGCGTTCCGACTTAGGCAGCGCGAGGCCCGCCCGGCGATAATCCCGCAAGGTTTCCTCCAGCAATTTCGCGTCCTCGCCCTTGAGCCTGGGTTTCGTGTCGGCGAACGCCTTCACCGCCCGGTAAACGTCCTCGCGATAATCCAGACCCACGGCCCATTCCTGAAACTTCTTGATGGCTTCCGTGGCGGCGGCGCGCATCGCGGAATTGGTGCTCGTCTCCTTGATCAGCCCCAGTCGGTTCGCCGTCAGGCCCGCCTCGTAGCTGATGTCGTCCAGCGCGAGCAGCGTGTTGCCAAAGTTCACCTCCGATGGCGCAAGTTTGCCCACGCGGTCGAGCCCGGCGTTGGCTGTGGCGATGGTTTTGTCCAGCGAGGCCTGGAGCGCCGCGGGTGTGGTTTCAAATTCCGGCAGGCGGATGACGTTCTTGAATCGCTTCGCCTGCATTTGGAAATCTGCGAGCGTCGGAGTTCCGGCGGGCGATTTGTCGCTGCAACATTTATTAGGTGTCATCGTGCAGCAGGAAGTTGCGATGGCGGCGGTCATGAGCATGAGAAGTGGTTTCTTCAACATGATGGCAGACTACCGACGCCAGTCGCGCGCTTCAAGTGGATTTCCCCGTGCTTTCAGCTTTCCTCCGTCCGCGTGATTGGCTAAGTCACTTCCGCCATGCCTCTGCTCGAAATCAAGAACCTCGCGCTGGATTTCCTTGCCGGCGACGCCAGCTTGCGCGCGGTTGACGGCGTCTCGTTGAGCATTGAAACGGGTGAAACGGTCTGCCTCGTGGGCGAAAGCGGTTGCGGCAAGAGCGTC
This sequence comes from uncultured Bifidobacteriaceae bacterium, assembly GCA_964364975.1. GTDB lineage: Bacteria > Verrucomicrobiota > Verrucomicrobiia > Limisphaerales > JADLHS01 > JALOTT01. The sequence goes on along the minus strand of CAYIOH010000667.1, from coordinate 800 downwards.
ACAGCGTTGTCCATCGCGCGGCTCGTGCCGACGCCACCAGCGCGATACCTCGGCGGAGAAATTCTTTTGAACGGGCGCGACGTGCTGAAAATGTCGAAGGCCGAATTGTGCGACATTCGCGGTGGCGTGGTGAGCTACGTATTTCAAGAACCGGGCGCGTCGTTGAATCCTGTGTTCCGCGTCGGCGCGCAAATCAAGGAATCGCTCAAGCTGCACCAGCCGTGGCGGCACGCATCCCTGCGTGCCAGTAACGCGGCTTCCAGCCGCGAGACTGGCGGCAAGGATGCCGCCCTAACCGGCACGCAAGGATGCGTGCCTCCACAGCGCAAGCCCACAAACAAGGAATTCAATGCCGAAGTCATCCGCCTGCTGAAACGCGTCGGCATTCCCGCGCCCGAATCGCGCATCAAGGATTACCCGTTCCAAATGTCCGGCGGGATGCAACAGCGCGTGATGATCGCCATGGCGCTGGCCAGTGAACCGAAATTGCTCGTGGCCGACGAACCGACGACCGCACTCGACGTGACCATCCAGGCGCAGATTCTGGATTTGCTGCGCGACCTCAAACAGCGGCTTGGCATGGCGATCCTGCTCATCACGCACAATCTCGGCATCGTGGGCGACATGGCCGATCGCGTGGCGGTGATGTATGCCGGGCAGATCGTCGAACTCGCGCGCGCGCGCGAATTGCTGCGCCGCCCACTGCATCCCTACACCCGCGCGCTGATGGCCAGCGTGCCGAAACTCCCCGGCGGCGCGGAACGGCTCACGGCGATTCCGGGCAACGTCCCGCGCATCGG
>CAYIOH010000666.1:0-2550 GCA_964364975.1 uncultured Bifidobacteriaceae bacterium | reverse complement strand
AGTGTTGTTTCGCGCACCCGCTCGAAACCTGTCCGGAAGAAAAGAATCGCCGTTTCCGCGAAGACATCGTCGCCTGGGGGCCGGTCGCGCCGCTGCTTTACGTGTGGGACTACACGACCGACTTCGGCCACTACCAGCAGCCCTTTCCGAACTTTGACGCGCTGCAATCCAATGTCCGCTTCTTCGTGAAGCACAATGTCAAGAGCCTGTTCGAGCAGGGCAATTATTCCAGCGGCGGCGCGGGCGAGATGGAGCCGCTCCGCGCGTACGTCCTGGCGAAGCTGCTGTGGAATCCCGACACCGACGTGCAAAAGCACATCCATGAATTCGTGAACGCGTACTACGGCAAGGCTGCGCCAAAAATCCTCGCTTACCTCGACGTCACGCATCGCCCCGTGCGCGAGCAGGGCAAGCACATCCATATCTTCGACCGGCCGACGGTTACCTACTTGAGCGAAGAGGTGTTGAACGCGGGCGAGAAAATTCTGGATGAAGCCGAGCAGTTGGCGGAGAACGACGAGGTTCGCTTCCGCGTGCAAGTGGCGCGTCTGCCCGTGTGGTATGTGAAGATTGCCGCGAATCGCGTGACCGACGACGCCAAAACTGATTTGGTGAAACGCTTCGTCGCCATCGCCCGCAAGGCCGGCATCTCGAACATCAGCGAGCAGAAGTCACTGGACGAGTGGGCGAAGAAACTGGGTGTGGAGTAACGGAAGCTGCAAGCTCGGTTGCCGCCAGACGAACGATGACCGGAAACAAACTCCAGTTCGTCCCATGAATCTAATTCTGTCGTCGAATTGGTGCTCGGATAGCCTTTCCCGGCTCCAGGGTCTTTTGTTGTGAAGTCGCGTTCCGTTGGAGTTCATGCTTCAGCATGTTCGCGGCTGGCCGCGTAGAGCCGGGCTCGTGGCCAAGCCTGCGGAGTGCGGTTGTTTACGCGGCTGGGCACAGCCTGAAAGCTGAACTCCACCGCGCGGCACAGGCAGAATGGCCAGTACCCGGCTTTTGCGCGCATCTCAGTTTCTGGCAACTTCTCATTATCACCGGGCTTTAGCCCGGTGGTCGCGGTCGCAGCGGGGCAAAGCCGTTTCAACGGCTTCGACTTGGTGGGGGCAGGAAACGGTTAAAACCGTTCCCCGGTTTCGGCTCCCATTTCACCCGGCTGAAGCCGGGTGCTAATGAGAGGAACGACGTGCCCGCAACAAACCGAGATGCGCTGCCGTCTCTTGCCCGTCCAATTTAGGGCGTGCAAAGGAAAACCCGTCGGCTATGATGGCGCTATGACTGCCGATGCCCATTGCGCGGAGGAGACCGGAGGCCGAGCCGCCGCGTTTGCGACGACGCATTGGAGTGTTGTGCTCGCCGCGGGTCACCAGGAATCGCCCCAGGCCGCCGAGGCGCTGGAGAAGCTTTGTCGCAGCTACTGGTATCCACTTTACGCCTGCGTGCGGCGGGAGGGTTTCGGCCCCGAGGATGCGCAAGACTTCACGCAGGAATTCTTCGCGCGACTGCTCGCAAAGGACTACGTGGCGCGCGCCGATCCGCAGCGGGGCAAATTCCGCTCCTTTCTCCTGACCGGATTGAAGCGCTTCCTCTGCGACGAGCGCGACAAGGCGCGGCGTCTCAAACGTGGCGGGGGCGCACAAGTCATTTCCTTCGACGCGCAGGTGGCCGAGGACCGCTACCACTTGGAACCCGTGGACCAACTCACGCCCGAGCGCGTCTTCGAGCGCAGTTGGGCGACGACCCTTCTGGAGCGCGCGGCTGCCCGTCTGCGCGACGAGTACATGGCTTCGGGCCGGGCTGAACTCTTTGAGGAATTGACCGAATTCCGGTTGGATGCCCCGGAGCAACGCGCTTATGCCGAGGTGGCCGCCCGCCTGGGCGTGAGCGAAAGCGCGGTCAAGTCCGCCATTCACCGCCTGCGCCAGCGGCACCACCAGTTGGTGCGCGAGGAAATCACCCAGACGCTGGCCGACCCGGCGGAGGCGGATGAGGAAATTCGTTACTTGCTGGGCGTAATGGCCAGTTAGGCGCCTGTTTGAAAACCGCAACCGCACGCCGCGTGAGGGCACGCGGCCTACAGGAAATCGCGAAAGCCGGAGCAAGCTGTAGGCCCGGTGCCCTCACCGGGCGGGTGTACCGACTGGCTCTTGGCAGCATCCGGTTGTGGGTCTGGCCGAAACTAATGGCTCGAAATGCCTTTGTACCAGGTGAAGGCCCATTGAGCCGGGAGCCGTGGCATTATGCCGAAGGCTAAACACTGCATCGAATGTGGCGCCGCCCTGCCGGACGCCGTTCCGGGAGGATTCTGCCCGGCGTGTGCGCTGCGCGGGGCGTTGACCTCTGGCAGCGGCGAAAAAGCAGACGACCGAGATCAGAAGTCAGAGGTCAGCGGCTCGGCAACGACCGGTAACTCGCCACTCGCCACTTCGTTTGGCGACTACGAATTGCTGGAGGAGATCGCACGCGGCGGCATGGGCGTCGTCTTTAAAGCCCGCCAGAAAAGCCTGAACCGGATCGTCGCGCTCAAGATGATGCTCTCCGGCC
>CAYIOH010000665.1:0-2550 GCA_964364975.1 uncultured Bifidobacteriaceae bacterium | reverse complement strand
CTCGCTCGCCCGCGTGGCGGCGGAGGGCTTTAACCTGACCTGGACACCGCCCGAAGGCTTGGATGTCGCGGCCCGGCATCATTTGCGCGCCATGCTTCAGAGCCCTTTGCTACAACCGGAAGTGCTCGATGACCCGGCCAGACGCGCTCAACTCGACGCCCTCATTGAGCGCGTGAAGAATCATCCGGCCTTGGAGGCATATTTCATCCTCGACGAACCGGGCGCGGGGGCGTTTCCCGGTTTGGGCAGACTCGTCGCTTACCTGCGCGAGCGCGATCCGGCGCATTTCGCTTACATCAACCTGTTTCCCACCTACGCCAACGAGCAGCAACTCGGCGTGAGCGCCGATGCAGCGGAGCGCGCCCGCGTCGGCTACCCGCAGAACCTTGCCGGGGTCGGCACCGACGACAAAACCGTGCTCCGCTACCGGGAGCACCTGAAACAGTTCGTCGAGATCGTCAAGCCAGAGTTGATCAGCTACGACCATTATCACTTTTTCAAGCCGGACCGGAACGGCAAACCGGTTGACGGCAAACAATACTTCCTCAACCTCGCGTTGATCCGGATGGCGGCGCTCGAAGCGAAGAAGCCTTTCCTGAACATCATTCAGGCAGACACGATCGAGAAGAGCTGGCGGCTTCCCAACGCGCAGGAGTTGCGCTTCCTCGTCTTCACGACCATGGCTTACGGCGGACGCGGCATCAGCTACTTCACGTATTGGGGGCCGGTTTCTTACAACGGGCTTTACCAAGATGGCAAACCGGGGCCGCTGCTCGAACCAGTCGTCGCTCTGAACAAAGAGATCAACGGCTTTGGTCCGACTTTGATGCAACTGGACTCGATGGCCGTTTATCACACCGCCCCGCTTCCCTACGGCGCGGAGGCAATTCCCGCGAACGCGCCGGTGCAGATCACCAGCCCGGGCGAGTTTGTCCTTGGACTGTTCGGCAAAGCTGGAGATGGCCGGCCAACGGCGTTCATGATCGTCAATCGCGACTACAATCACGAGTCGGACGCGACGGTGAAAGTTGCGCTGCCCGGCCGCAAACTTCAGGAATTCGACCGCAAGACCAGCGAGTGGTCGGCTTTCAAATCGCTGGGCGCAAACCGCACGGTGGAGATCAAGCTCGCCCCCGGTGATGGACGATTGTTCCGCATAACGGGGACAGCGATTCGTTTGTCGCCGCCCCGGGATTTTGCGAATTAGAATGGCCACCGAAGTTCAAGACTCGAGACACCACGGACTGATTATGAATACCAACAACCTGATTGCACTCCGGCGAATGGCGACGGCATGGACGGCAGCAGTGGTTTTCTGGCTGGCGACCGGCTTGCGGGCCGAACCTCCGTCAGTCGCGGACTTGCGTCTCGTGCCGTTTCCAAAGGAGGTTCGAGTCGCGAATGGCGGGTTGAAGCTCAAAGGGAAGCTGGTGATTCAAGTGATCGCCACGGCGCCAGCCAACCAAGCCGCAGTTGACTTGCAACGGGAACTCGCTCATCGCGCAAAAAGCGAGTTCGCGGTAAAGACAACCACTGCGAAAGACGGCGAGCCGCTATTGCTGTGGTTGGGCGCAAAGAACACGTCGCGCGGTCAAGTGTTACGCGCCATTGGTTCAATGCCCGAACCGGCGGAAGGCTACGCGTTGGTGGTGACCGACACGTTCGCGGCGGTGGGCGCGCGGCATCCCGCCGGTCTGGCTCACGGCATCCAGACGTTGCGGCAACTCGCGCGCGCGAACCTGCGCGATGGCCGGATTCCCGCCGTGACGATTCGCGACTGGCCGAGCCTGCGCTACCGCGGATTCTCCTACGACATCACGCGCGGACCGAGTCCCACCCCGGCGACCTTGGAGCGGGAGGTGGACCTCAGCGCGTTGCTGCGCATGAACTTCATGACCTACTACCTCGAACACCAATACGCGTTTGCCAAGCATCCGTTGATCGGCCCCAAAGATGGCAGCTTGAAACCCGAGGAACTCAAGGCCCTCGTCCAATACGCCGCAGATCGCGGCATCGAAATCATCGGAAACCAGCAATCGTTCGGGCATTTCTGGAATCTCCTCCGTCATGAGCAGTACAAGGATTTGCAGGAGACGCCGGGCCTTGTGAGTCCGATGAACGAGAAGACCTACCAGTTCCTTGACGACCTCTACTCCGAGCAAGCGCCGCTCCTCACCTCGAAGTTTTTCAACGTCTGCTGCGACGAGACGGACGGGCTTGGCACCGGGCCGTCCAAGGAACTGGCCGCCCAGATCGGCGTGGGCGGAGTTTACACCCGGCACATTCGCCGCCTTCACGATTTGCTGCGCGACAAGTACGGCAAGCGGATGATGATGTGGGGCGACATCATCTTGAATCACCCCGGAAACCTCGCGGACATCCCCAAAGACACGGTCATGCTCACTTGGGGCTACGATCCGCGCGGCTCTTTCGACGCCCAGATCACGCCCTTCGCCAAATCCGGCTACGAGTTCTTCGTGTGCCCGGGTGTGAGTTGTTGGGGGCGGGTTCTGCCGGATTTCCAGGTTTCGGTGACAAACATATCGAACT
>CAYIOH010000664.1:0-2551 GCA_964364975.1 uncultured Bifidobacteriaceae bacterium | reverse complement strand
CGTCAATCGGCAGTTCAATCGGCTCGTCCATGCACGGGAATTTAACCACGAATGGGCACGCGTAAACACGAACCAATATTTTCTCCTCCTTCTCGTGCTTGTCCAAAAAATCCTACTGGCTCCGGCAGTCTCCGCGTGGCAAAACGCACGCCCGTTCGGCAGGGGCGGTGCAACCCCCTAAATAGGGATGCTCGTTGCCCAGCCACGGAGAGTTAACGACAGCCGCGCCTCCCTGCTTTGACTCCCTGCTTTGACTTGATTCTCTCGCAAAAAACGGCGAAGTCTCTGCGCGGTGATGCGTAAAACTTTTTCCTCCCTGGTCTGGCTGATGGTGACGCTGCTTGGCGCGTTCGCCTACGCGACGCTTGCGCTTCATCGTGGCGAACATCTCAACTCGGCTTACATTCTCATTGCGGCGCTTTGCACCTACGCCATCGGCTACCGGTTTTACTCGAAGTGGATCGCCGCCCGCGTGCTGGCTTTGAACGACCGCCGCGCCACCCCCTGTGAAGTCCATGACGACGGGAAGGATTATTGCAGGACGAACAAGTGGATCGTCTTCGGCCATCACTTCGCGGCGATTTCTGGCCCCGGCCCGCTGGTAGGACCGGTGCTGGCGGCGCAATTTGGCTATCTGCCCGGAACGCTGTGGATTCTCATCGGGGTTGTGCTCGGTGGAGCGGTACAGGATTTCGTCATCTTGTTCGCCTCAATGCGGCGCAACGGCAAATCGCTTGGCCAGATGGTGAAGGAGGAATTGAACTCGGCGGCAGGCATGATCGCGCTCGTGGCGATTCTGGCGATCATGGTCATCCTGCTCGCCGTGCTCGCGCTCGTGGTCGTGAAGGCGCTGGCCGAAAGTCCGTGGGGGGTGTTCACCGTGAGCGCGACCATTCCCATCGCGATGTTCATGGGCGGCTACATGCGATTCTGGCGCGTAGGCAAGGTGATGGAGGCGTCGGCCATCGGCGTGGTGTTGCTGCTGCTCGCGGTGTGGGGCGGGAAGCTGGTTTATGAAAACTCCGAGTGGTCGAAAGTTTTCGGATTGAAAGAGATTTCGCTGGCGTGGGCCATCATCCTCTACGGCTTGGCGGCGAGCGTGCTGCCGGTGTGGCTGCTGCTCGCGCCGCGCGATTACCTGAGCACGTTCATGAAGTTGGGCACGATCTTCGCGCTGGCGCTGGGAATCTTCTGCGTGTTGCCTACGCTGCAAATGCCGGCGCTCACAAAATTCGTGGACGGCTCCGGCCTCGTGGTGGCGGGAAAACTTTTCCCGTTTTGCTTCATCACCATCGCGTGCGGGGCGATTTCCGGTTTTCACACGCTCATCGCCAGCGGCACAACACCCAAGCTCATCACACGCGAGAGCTACGCGCGCCCCATTGGCTACGGCGCAATGTGCCTCGAATCGCTCGTGGCCATCATGGCGATGGTGGCGGCTTGCACGATGGAGCCGGGCGTTTATTTTGCCATGAACGTGAAGGGCGAAGCGGCAGTTACGGCGGCGAAAGTCACAGCGCTGAACTTTCCGGTCACGGTCGAGCACATGGACGAACTGGCAAAGCAGGTTGGCGAACACACCTTGTTTGGGCGCACCGGTGGGGCGGCGACATTGGCGGTGGGCATGGCACAGATTTTTTCCAAGGCCGTGAGCGGGCGCTGGCTCGACCTGTGGTATCACTTCGCAATCATGTTCGAGGCGTTGTTCATCCTGACGACGCTCGACGCCGGGACGCGCGTGGGCCGCTACATTCTTCAGGATGCGCTCGGCCACGTCTGGAAGCCGCTGGGCGACACCAAAGCGCTCGGCCCGAATCTGTTGGCGAGCGGGTTGATGGTCACGGGTTGGGGTTATTTCCTGATTCAAGGCGTGCGCGATCCATTGGGCGGCATCAACTCGCTCTGGCCGCTGTTTGGCATCGCCAACCAGATGCTCGCCGCCATCGCCCTGTGTCTGGCGGTGACGATCATTTTGAAAATGCAGCTTCAGTCTAGGGTCCAGAGTCCAGAGTCCAGAACTGGGAAACCGTGGCTGGCCGTCATCGCGCTCGTGCCGCTGGTGTGGTTGCTGTCGGTGACGTTCACGGCGGGAGTGCAGAAAATCTGGCATCCTGATCCAAGGATTGGGTTTCTGGCTCAGGCAAAAACGCTCAAGGAAAAAGAGCTTGATCTCCAGCGAATGCACACCAAAGCCAATTACGACTTGATGATGTTTGCCGCAAAAAATTACTCTAAACCTAGGGACGCAGAATTTTCTACGGGGTTGGCAGCGTTGCAAAAGGTTTGCGATGACACATGGAAGCCTGTTCCCGCCAACCGCGCGCAGCTTTTCAACAACCGCCTCGACGCTTTCGTGGCCGGATTCTTTCTTGTCATGGTAGTCACCATCGTCGTGCTGAGTGTGCGCGAGTGGATTCTGCTTCTGTCCCGCCGCAAGCCCGCTGTTTTGCGCGAAAGCGAACCCGTCTGGTTGCCGGATTACGCGGTGGCGGAAGGTTGTCGCAAATTTGGCGGCGCGGCGGGCACGGCGGCGCTGGCTTTGGCGCTTGCC
>CAYIOH010000663.1:0-2553 GCA_964364975.1 uncultured Bifidobacteriaceae bacterium | reverse complement strand
AAATGGCACGCGCTTTTCAGATCTTCGGCCACGCACATTCCAGTAAGGACCGTAATCAACACGGACAATAATGATTTCGTCCTGGACGATCGCCGCCCGGAGTTTGCGGTAAAACTCATTTCCTCCCCTTCTATCCACGAACTCCGTCACAAAGAACTTCTCCGGGAAGTCAGAAGCAAGCACCGCGACAAGCGCATCCCGGGAGTCCACCTTGGTCATCCCTTTACCCATCTGAGAAGCCAGTGTCCGCGTAATCAGAGGGTAATCGTATTGATCCTCGATTTCATGCACCAATTCTTCACGTGTTTTTCCAACCGAGGAAAAGCGCATGGTCTTCGGGACCACGACACCGGGAATATCATTGAGTAGCTTGGCGGACACATCCCTCGTGGTCTGAATGGCTTTGGTTGGATGATTCACAACCGGAACGCCGAAGCTATCGATCAACTCAATCAATCCCAATAGGTGACCCCCTGAAAGGACAACCTCGCCATTGACATGGTTGTTGATCACAAAATCTGGCTGCGGAATTTGCTCTTGGGCTGAACGCCTGGGTGCATCGCCAACGAAAACGTAAGTGAAATGAAAATCTTCATGAAAACGCTCGGCGAGCTGACCGGGAAAGTTTGAGCAAAGAAGATGCAACGCTTCAAATGACTTTAGCGAAGCATCGATGTCCGGATTTTGGTTGATGATGAGGGCATCAGCTTTTTGGGTCGCGCGCCGCTCAGCAATGAATACTGGCGATGAAGCAACCCTCATCTCGAGCGACTTCAGATAGATCTTTTGTGCTTCGTCTGGCCGCTCAAGTTCTTTCAAAATCAGACTTTTGGTATATAAAATCTCGTATTGACTGGAATCCAATTTGAGCGCCTGGTCACAAGCCAGCAACGCTTCGTCATATCTTTTGAGCTTCAGCAAAGTCATTGCCTTGGCAAGCCAGGCCCTGGCGTAAGAGGGATTGCTATTGAGCGCCCGGTCACAAGCCTGCAAAGCTTCCTCATGGCGTTCCGTTGCCGTCAGAGCGATTCCGAGGTTTGACCATGCTTCCGGTGATTTGTCTTCCAAGGCAATGGCCTTGAGCGCGAACTCCTCGGCTTCAGCGAATTGTTTTAGTTTAATTTTAACGGCCGACAGGTTATTGAGAGTCGATACTCTGTCTGGCATGAGCTCCAAGGATCGTGCAAACTGTATTTCGGCTGCTTGATAATTATTTGCTTCAAGAAGCTGCAAGCCTCCAAAAAAGAGCTGTTTGGCTGTTTCAAAGTCATCCATGCGCATCGTGGTCTAACGGCCAGCGACGCGACGGCGAGCCGAGGACGCTCGATTGCCAACAGTGACGAGACCGAGCCGTTCGCTGCAGCGCATGGTTAGCGATTCGTTTCGGATTATCGACATAATGAATACCAGATCAGTGGAAGCGTAGCGAACATCAGAATGATCGCAATGATGGGAACTGGACCAGGCGGCATATTCTGAGAAGTTGCCTTCTTGCCTGTTCGGAACTCCCAGAGCAGGTCGGGAACTCGGGTTAGGATTAGAAGAGCGCCCGCCACAGCAAGGCCAATCCCCCCATATCGGTAGAGTGCAAAAAGATAACCGGCAGCAGCAGCCCACGTCAGAAGGTTCAGAAGCACGTTCCCAATACGCATTCGCCGCGTCTCGTCTTCGATGATCTTTTGGACACGGTCGGTTGGCACGAGTCCGTCGCATACATCCTCGGGCGACGGGGCAGCCCAGACCAATCCGCGCATGATAAAGCCGGCTAGATTGATGCCAATGAAAATTAGGATGACCCAAGCAATGAATGTTTTCAGTATGCAGAGCATGGATTAAGGATGTGCGCAGAATCGCCTAGTCAACGACCCAATATAGGTCATCCGAAGTTATTCATGGGCTGCCCGCGAGCGGGGTCCTGAACTCGCGGAGCAGGCCGTGAATAACTTCGCCGCCAACCGGTCGGCGACTGGGTAGCGGATTGGCCTGTGGCTTTCATTTCCGTTATCGGTTTTCCGGTTTGCCCGCCCCGGCGGGTCAGGTCTGCTAACGACCAGTCGTCTTCAACGACTTTGAGTTTATGGACCGGCCCGCCGGGCGGGACTTGACCCTCTAACGACTACTCGAGAGGGCGTCCAGATGGCGAGACGACTCTTCTATATTGGCGTCGCGGGGTCAAGTCTGCAGTGGCGCGGACCGGTTTGGCCTAGTTCGGTCTGCCATGAGCCGATTTAAGGCTGACTATCGCCGGGAGGCAAAGGGGTTGTTTGGTTTAGAAAAGACCAAATCCGTGCGGGGAAAGCTTGGGCGGGTGGCTGGACCCAATCTGCGGCCAGTCGTTGCGTTATTGGCTTCGGCCTGATTCAGGGCGACTTCAACTTCAAGAAGTTTTTCAGAATCTGCCGCCCGTTCTCCGTGAGAATGCTCTCCGGATGAAACTGCACGCCCCAGATCGGATACTGCTTGTGCTTCACGCCCATGATCTCGCCCTCGTCGGTCTCGGCGGTGATTTCCAGGCAATCGGGCATTGAATCGCGCTGGATGACGAGCGAGTGA
>CAYIOH010000662.1:0-2555 GCA_964364975.1 uncultured Bifidobacteriaceae bacterium | reverse complement strand
TCTCAGGCTCCGTCATGGTTGCCAGCCGCTTGTTGATGGTTGCGTCCACGTCCTGCCCCACATCGCGGGCACCAGAAAGTATTCGACTGACCGTGGTAGAAACGATACGTGTTTCATCGGCCGTGCCGCGCTCTAATCGCGTCCAGTTTCAACATTAGCGACTTCCACTCCAGAGTTTTAGACGCATCGAGTGTCACCTGCTTTTGCTGATCGGCTATCACGGCGACTATCTGAAAGATAGTGCCAATCTCGTCACTTCCGACCGCAGTTGTTATATCCTGCCGGTAAGCGGCTTCTTTTTCCTCTGCCGTTGGTGTTCGTTTGATGAACTTCGTTCCGTCCCAGCGGTCGCCTGACCTGCAATCGGCCCGATCGATCAACGTATGCCCTTTGGGCAACGGCCACTCGCCGGGCTTTCCGGTCCAATTATCCGGGAGCGCGATGGTGTTTAGAACGGTGCCGTCGGAAGCGAGGTGGGTTTTATTCATATGAAACTCCTTAGAACCAAGTAATGACTAAGCATCCGCCAGTACCCCCGGCGCCGCCCGCGCCGGAGTTCGCGCCATTTGCAGAAGCGCCGCCACCGCCACCTCCACCACCATAAGTTCCGCCCGCGCCACCGGCACCTCCAGTACCAACACCGTCGCTTTCACTACCGCCACCGCCTCCACCCTTCCCTCCTCGAAATTCGTTTGTCGCTACGGACCCACCAGCCGCGCCTGCGCCTCCACCTACCGTGCCCGCTGTACCGCCAGTCAAGGCGACGGCGCGGATATTGGTGACTGCTCCACCAGTGCCACCTGCGGCTTCTGCGTTTGATGTGTTTAGGCCGCCGCCGCCCGCACCGCCCGCCGCGCCAAACCCGTAACCCGCGCCGCCGCCGCCGGTCCCTAGACCATTATTTCCGGCACCCCCAGCGCCGGAGTTGCCCCATGTGGGTAAGCCTTCTTTAAATGCCCCTGCCGTACCCGTCGTGGCGGTGCCGCCAGCACCGGCGTCACCTCCAAAAACACGCAGAACAACACCAAACAACGTCGAGCCCCCGCCTACACCGGCAACGCCGTTAGTATCGTCGGCTGTTTGCGCGGCGCCGCCAGTACCAGTAGCACCGATAGTTACTGTTTCAGTCGCCGCAAAAGTGGCAGTATCGAAGATTTGAAAAGCATAAGCGCCACCACTACCACCACCGCCACCGTAACGATCAGAACCGCCAGCGCCGCGCCGACCAGAGCCGCCACCACCTCCGGGGCTTACCAAATATACAGCGGTAACTTTCCCGTTAGTCGGTTTTGTCCAAGTACCGCTTGCAGTAAAAAGCTGAATATCGGGAGCCGTACCGCCGGACGCGGCATTAAGTGTCGTCCCGGTATACGACAGATTCGTTCCAAGTGTGATTTCTTCGGCGTCGCCAGCACCAGCCGTTGCCCGCCCAAGCAAGCGGTTCGTTGCTGAGATGTTCTGCATCTTGGCGTAGGTCACAGCATCGACGGCGATGGTCGTGGCAAACGATCCGGGGCCGGTCCCAGTCACGTCTCCGGTGAGGGTGATCGTTTGGTCGCCCGTGTTGGTGCCAGTCACGGTCGCATTCCCACTGATCGTGAGCGTTCGGTTTGCATCGTTGAGAGCAACAGTCAGCGTCTTATCGGAGACCGTCAGGTTCTCCGCGTTGGCCAGCTTAAGGTCGAATGCACCCGTCCCAGTCGAGCGAACCCCAAACGATGTCAACGCAGTATGAAGTCCACCCGTGATCGTCGGCGCAGTATTCATCACAAACGTCGAACCCGTCCCAGTCTGAGCAGCAACCGCCGTGGCATTCCCAACCGACGTAATTGGCCCGGTGAGATTCGCGTTTGTAATAACGGTTGCCGCATTCCCGACGCTCGTTACACCTCCAGTCAAATTCGCATTCGTCACCACGGTCGCAGCAAAGGAGCCTGTCCCAGACCCCGTCACCCCGCCCGTGAGGGTGATCGTTTGGTCGCCCGTATTCGACCCGTTAACAGTTGCGTTTCCGCTGATGGTCAACGTCCTGTTGGCATCGTTCAGCGCAATCGTGAGGGTCTTGGCAGAGACCGTCAGGTTCTCAGTGTTTGCCAGGATGAGATCGAACGCGCCTGTGCCGGTTGAGCGTACCCCGAATGATGTGAGCGCGGCCAGCGTCCCGCCGGTAATTGCAGGCGTCGTCAAGGCCGCCGAGGTCATCGTCTGCACGCCGGTAAACGTCTGCCCTGCATCCGTTCGCGCGATAGTCGCCGCGGCGTCCGGCAGTGTATACGTGCGAGCCGCTGTCGGGCCACTCCACGTAATAACCTGGGTAGCGATGGCCAGCGTTGTGTTGGCATCCGGGGGCGTAATGACCCGGATCGTCCCCGTGGTCAGCCCATCTACTTCAAAGCGGATTTTCTTGGTGGGGTCTACACTCCCTTCCACGATTGAAGTCGTGTCAGCGAACGGGGCTGCCGCCGCCGTGGCGCTCAACACCGTGCCAGACAAGCTCAGTCCGCTGCCGAGTGTAATCTCCTCGGGATCGCCAGCGCCAGCCGCACTTCCGCGCC
>CAYIOH010000661.1:0-2562 GCA_964364975.1 uncultured Bifidobacteriaceae bacterium | reverse complement strand
AGCGGCTCCGGCCCAATGACGACGCCCGCCGCGTGAACGCTGGCGTTGCGCGCGAGGTCTTCGAGAATCAGTGCGGTGTCAATCAATTCACGGGTGACCTCTTCATTCTCGTAAGCCTGCTTAAGTTCCGGCGACTGCTTGAGCGCTTTTTCGAGCGTCATCTTGAGATCGAACGGAATCATCTTGGCGAGCCGGTCGCACTCGCCGTAGCTCAAGCCCATGACGCGGCCCACGTCGCGCACGACGGATTTTGCACCCATCGTGCCGAAGGTGATGATCTGTGCGACGGAATCCTTGCCGTATTTCTGGCGGACGTATTCGATCACGTCGGCGCGGCGGTCGTCGGCGAAATCAATATCAATGTCGGGCGGGTTGACGCGTTCGGGGTTGAGAAACCGCTCGAACAGCAGGCCGTATCGAATCGGGTCAACGTTTGAAATCTCCAGCAGGTAAGTGACGAGCGAACCGGCGGCGCTGCCGCGCGCTACACACGCAATGCCTCGCTCGTGGCCGTAGCGAATGAAATCGCCGACAATGAGGAAGTAACTGGTGAATCCGGTCTTCTCGATGACCGCGAGTTCGTGCTTGAGGCGGTCGAGAACGCCTTTGATGGCTTCCTGTTCATTCGGATTCTTCGGGTCGAAGGTTGGCAGCCGTGTCGGATCATCAATTCCTTCAACGACGAACTCCTTTCCCTCCGCCTTCGCGCGAATCGTGTAGCGGCGGCGCAAGCCTTCCGCCAGCCACTGCCGCAAGAAACCTTCGCGCGTGAAATGTTCCGGCGGATGGAATACGGGGTAGTGCAGCTTGCCGAATTCGATTTCCACGTTGCACTTCTCGGCGACTTCGAGTGTGTTCTTCACCGCTTCAGGTGCGTCGGTGAAACGTGCTTTCATTTCCTCGGCGGAGCGCAGGAAAAACTGCTCCGGCACGTAACCCGCGCTCATGCGCTTGGGGTCGCTCAGCATGGATTGCGTGCCGATGCACACGAGGCAGTCGTGCGCGTGCGAGTGGCTCTTCTCGACGTAGTGAACGTCGTTGGTCGCGACGAGCTTCAGTCCGAATTCCTTCGCCCACGCGATAAGCTGTTTGTTGACCTTGGCTTGCTCCGGAACGCCATGATTTTGAAGTTCGAGATAAAAATTCTCCGCGCCGAGCGTCTGCTTGAACCAATCCACCGCGTCGCGCGCCTTGTTCACCTGGTCTTTGAGTATCCACTCCGGAATTTCGCTGGCGAGACAGCCGGAGAGCGCCAGCAACCCAGCCTTGTGTGCGGCGAGCAGTTCCTTGTCTATGCGCGGCTTGTAGTAAAAGCCATCGAGATGCGCGGCTGTGACAAGCCTGATGAGATTCTTGTAACCCGCTTCGTCCTTCGCCAGCAGCACGAGATGATGATACACGTCGCGACCGCCGCTGGTGGTGTTCTTTTCGAGGCGGCTGCCCGGCGCGACATAAACCTCGCAGCCGAGGATGGGCTTGATGCCTTTCTCCCGCGCGGCCCGGTAAAAATCAATGACCCCGTGCATCGCGCCGTGGTCGGTGATGGCCAGAGCAGGGAACCTCAGTTCATGCGCCTTGTCCACCAGCCGGTCCAAACGGCAAGCGCCATCGAGCAACGAATACTCGCTGTGCAAGTGAAGGTGGACAAAATCCGCGTGCGACATGCGGAGAAGTTACTCTCCAGTGGCAAGGGCGCGCAAGACAGGGATGTTCGCCGGGCAACAGGGTTTTCGCGCTGGCTTGAAATTTTGATCTTCCCCGGCAACCCGCGACCCGCAGAAGTCTGGCAGTTTGAAGTTTCAAGTTTCAAGTTTTCAGTTTCAAGTGAAGACTGAACACTTGAAACTGGCAACTTTCGGCAACGAAGGCCCACTGCTGCTTGGCGGAATCAAGCTCGCGCAGGTTGTGGTAAATCACATTCAGCCGGGTGTTTTCCCGTGCCTTGACGAACTTCGGGATCGCCATCGCCGCCAGCAAGCCAATGATGGTGACCACAATCATCAACTCCGTGAGCGTAAAGCCCGTCCACCGGACGATCCGGGTGTCGGGGCGGGAGTTGGGGTTGAAGATCATAACAAACTGTCTCTGGCGGGGAGGGCGCAGATTCCGTGCCGTCAACCCGAAGCGGTGGTCGAGTTGGGTCGAGGGTCGAGAGTCGAGGGACGAGGGCCAGCTTGGCTCTCGACTCTCGACTCTCGACTTTCGACTCGCCAAGATTGACTGGCTTAAATCGAGACAGACTGCTTGTATTCGGGCACGAGCACTTCGGCCTTGGGCTTGAGGTTGCGCAGCGCGGCGGCGAAAGCAAGGCTCTGGGATTCCTCCCCGTGGATGACGTGAATCTGCTTGAGGTCGCCGGTGATGGCCTCGACGTAGCGGCGCAATTCATTTTTGTCCGCGTGGCCGGAGTAGGCGTCAATCGAAGCGATGCGCGCACGCACGACGTTGGGTTCGCCGAAAATATTGACAGGGCTGTGGCCGGCCATGATTTGCGCGCCCAACGTGTGTTCCGCGCAATACCCGATGAACAGGACGAGGTTCTTGGGATCGCCAAGGTTGTTC
>CAYIOH010000660.1:0-2562 GCA_964364975.1 uncultured Bifidobacteriaceae bacterium | reverse complement strand
ATTTGCGAAATCATGAACGACGACGGCACGATGGCGCGGTTGCCGGAGTTGTTGAAGTTCGCCAAGAAACATCGGCTGAAGATTTGCACGATTGCGGACCTGATCGAATACCGGCGCACACGTGAGAAACTCGTCGAGCGCGTCGAAATCGTGCAGATGCCGACGGACCACGGCGACTTCGAGCTTGTGCTCTATCGCTCGAAGCTCGACGGCCAGCACCATCTCGCGTTGGTGCATGGCGACGTGGCAGGCAAGCCGAAAGTGCTTGTGCGCGTCCACAGCGAATGTCTCACCGGCGACGTGTTTGGCTCGCGCCGGTGCGATTGCGGCACGCAACTCCACCAGGCCATGCGGCAAGTGGTTGCGGCCGGTCGCGGAGTAATTGTCTATATGCGGCAGGAGGGACGCGGCATCGGGCTGGCCCCAAAGATCAAAGCTTACAAATTGCAGGAGCAGGGTTACGACACGGTGGAGGCGAATAAAAAACTCGGTTACGACATGGACCTGCGCGAATACGGATTGGGCGCGCAGATTCTCGTGGACTTGGGCTTGAAGACAATTCGACTGCTGACGAATAATCCGCGAAAGATCGTCGGCCTTGAAGGCTACGGTCTGGAAATCGTCGAGCAGGTGCCGATTCGCGTGAAGGCGAACCCTCACAATGAACGCTACCTAAAGGCCAAGCGGGAGAAGATGGGGCATTTATTATGAATATAGGGCTATGCACATCATTCCCCTCACCGCTGCATTTTGTGGCTGCCGACTCGCTGCCGCACAACCTGTAGGGCCAAACGACGGCCAAGGGGAATCAAGTGCATAGCCCTATATGAATAAATTACTGCTTCCAGTTTTTGTCATTATAACTTCCTTTTCGGCCCCGCGAATTGAGGCTCAAGATATTCACGTCGTTACTACAGCGATAACGAACTTGGACACGCGAACTATTCGCTCGAAAGAAATTTACACCAGAGGTGGGGTGACAAATTTAGTGCGACGAATAAACTCCAAGAACGGCAAACTTCAAATTCAGATTCAACAGATTTACCACGATGGCGCGTTGCTTGGAGATATTTGCGATGATAAAGTAAACAAGGTTTTCGGGATATACGCGGAACCCAATCGTTCTTACGCTCTGGCATTCCAGTTCTATTCAGACAAGACTTTGCGGTCGGTCACCGTAGGCACGAACGCCATTGTTGTAGATGCATTTACTTGCACAAATGGAGTTCTGTTTCCAGAGGAGAGTTCCAAGATTAAGAAAGCCAATGAAATTGGAGCAGATATGAAAGAATTATTTGACCCCAAGAATGTTTACAGCAATTCACCTGGAAAATTTATGCAGCAGGTGGAAAAACTCATTGAGAAGCACAAAGACAAATAGATTGATTTCATGTTGAAGTCGATGAAAACCAAAATGACCTGCGCCAATGGCGGCACCTTCGCAATCGTCGCCTCGCGCTGCAAAAATCGGCTCGCATCCATTCAGGCAAGCAAGTAAACTAGCTGCGTTATGGATATTGATTACACCGTCCAAATCTGGCGCGAAGGAAATCAATTCATCGCCCATGCGATGCCGCTGGACGTGGCGAGTTCCGGGGCAACGCCGCAGGCCGCGCGCGCCGCGCTGGACGAGGCCGTGAAACTTTTTATCAAGACGGCGCAAGGTCACGGCACGTTGACCGAAGTTTTGGAAGACGCCGGTTACGAAAATGACGGCTCGCGCTGGCGAAGTCCCGACTGGATTTCCATTGAGAAACATTCCGCGCCGGCCGCGGCTTGAGCGGCCATGCCCAAGTTCGCGCCAGTTGACTGGAAAACTTTGGAGCGCATCTTTGTTGCGGCTGGTTTCCAATTCGCGCGGCAGGAAGGTAGCCATCGTTCTTATTTCAAAAGCGGCGTTGCCCGGCCAGTGGTAATTCCAGTTTATCGTGAAGTTCCAGTTTTCATTATTCGCAACAATCTGAAAACCGCCGGAATTTCCCGCGACGAATACTTTCGTCTTTTGGAGCAACACCGTTAAATTGCAAATCATGTTGAAGCCCGTCAAAACCAAAACGGCTCGCACCAGCGGCGGTAAGTTTGCCATCGTTGCTTCGCGTTACAACGCGGTTTATGTGGACGCGATGTTGCACGCGGCACGGGAGGAATTGCTCCGGGCTGGGGCGCAGGTGCGCATCGTGCGTGTGCCGGGCGCGTTTGAGATTCCAGCGGTGGCGGCGAAGCTGGCGCAACGTGGGCGTTACTCAGCGATCATCTGTTTGGGAGTTATTTTTCAGGGCAAGACGAGCCACGCGCAGCACATCGGCTGGGGTGTGACGCACGCGTTGGCGCAGATTCAAGTGCAGCACAAGCTGCCCGTCATGCACGGCGTGTTCCTTTTTGAAAAGGTGAAGCACGCAAAGGTTCGTTGTCTCGGCGCGAAGCACAATCGTGGCACGGAAGCGGCCCAGACCGCGCTGGAAATGGCGCGGGTTATGGCGGGTTTGAAATGAATTGAACAGGACCGCATAAGCCGCGTCAAAGTCTGCGTGAACGTGGTTAAAAAAGAATGACCCAAATCTT
>CAYIOH010000659.1:0-2569 GCA_964364975.1 uncultured Bifidobacteriaceae bacterium | reverse complement strand
TTCAGGAGATTCGCGACTGGGTTTACGCCCAGCCTTACCGGCCCGGCGCTGATTTCGGATTTTGCACCGACCGCCAGCACTGGTCCTATCAGCAAACCACCGACTCGGGCTGGCCCTTGAACGGTCGCGTTCGCGTCAATCTCGCCGGCCCCGATCCGCAAATGTGGTCGCCGGTCAGCGCCTATCATGCGACCAACGTTTCCAGACTTTATATCCGCGCGGCCTACCAGATCGCCAATCCCGCCGGGCGCGCCACCGGACAATTGTTCTGGCAAACCTCGAGCAATAGCGCTTTCAGCGAGGCTCGGAGTCTGCGTTTCCCGATTGTCCCGGACGGTCAGTTTCGCACGTATGAACTCAATCTCTCTGCCTCGAATAGCTACACGGGACTGATCACCCGGCTCCGTTTCGATCCTGCCGTAAGCGGTCAATCCGGTGATTACGCCGACATTGCTTGGATTGCCTCGTCGCCCATTGGCGCGAACGAGCCGAGCCCTGTGCTGCTCGGCATGGCGCAAACCGACGGCGCTGTCGTCATCAGCTTTCCCACCGTCAATGCCGCGTGTGTCAGTCACGAAGGACAACAATTTCTCTATGACTTGGAATGGCGGACGAATCTCCTGCTCGGATCGTGGCAAGGCGTGCCGGGATTCACGAACCTCGTCGGCGACAACCGCGTGAAGATGTTTACCAATCCGCCGACAGCCAGCGCAGCCTTCTATCGGGTCAAGTTGAGGGTCGAGTAGATTCTCGCTTTGACCTTTCTGCAGGATGGACACAAACCTGAAACAGGAGACCGAAAAGCTCGTCCGCTCGTGGATGCAGTACGACGCGACGTTCCTGCGCGACTATTTGGTCGCCGACGTGGAGGATCCGCGCATAAATGCGCAAAGCATCTTGTCCCGGCATTTCTTGGTGGCGGAGTTGTTCGGGAACAAGTTTGAGAAGCTGATGCTCCACGAACTGCGCTTCGCCGCGGCCATGAACTGGTTGGGAAAGCTGGCCAAACAATCGGCCAGCGAGGAGGAACGGCAGACGGTCCTTCACACCTTGAAGCGCAACGCGGATAACGCCGAGGCCATCGAGATTCCGCATTTCATGCTTCATACGTTCAATTCGCTGCCCGCTTCGGTCAGCGGGATGACGGTCCCGAATTACATTGCGGACTCTCTCGCGGGGACGAAACAAGCAGCCGACGCAAACTGCATTAACATTTTCGTCAAACTCTGGCGCGCTGCGCTGTCCGGAGAATCACCGCAACGAATCTCCGCGCTCGAACCCGCGTGTGGTTCCGCGAATGACTATCGCTTTCTCGAAGCCTGCGGGATCGCGCGCATGATTGACTACACGGGATTCGACCTGTGCGAAAAAAACATCGCCAACGCCCGCGCCCTGTTTCCGCTGGCGCGTTTTGAGACGGGCAACGTCTTCGAGATCGCCGCCTCGGATAAGTGCTTCGATCTTTGCTTCACGCACGATCTGCTGGAGCATCTTTCGCCAGCCGGACTGGAGCAGGCCATTGCGGAACTCTGCCGCGTCACGCTCCGCGGGTTGTGCGTGCATTTCTTTCAGATGGATGAGCTGCCCGAACACATCGTGCGCGGCGTTGGCGACTACCACATCAACACGCTGAGCTTGGAACGGACGGAATCGCTCTTTATCCGGCACGGATTTGCCGTTCAGCCACTTCACATCGGATCCTACCTCCGCCAGCGGGTCGGCTGCCACGAAACGCACAATCCCAACGCATACACGTTCCTCGCCTTCCGATCTTGAGCTGCCGGCGCCCGGCACATTCCGTCCAACCCTCCCCCTCACTTTCCGGCTTTCTCATCCCTGTGTTTTCAACTACTTTCGCGCCATGAGCACCGCTGCCACTGAAGCTTTGCCCGACGCCCAGGGCCATTTCGGTCCCTACGGCGGACGGTTCGTGCCCGAGACGTTGATGCACCCGTTGCAGGAACTGGAGGCCGAATACTTCCGCGCACAGCACGACCCGGAGTTTCAGCGCGAGCTACAATACTACCTCAAGGAATTTTGCGGTCGCCCCACGCCGCTCTATTTTGCCGAAAGGCTCACCCGCGAACTCGGCGGCGCGAAAATTTATCTCAAGCGCGAAGACCTGCTCCACACGGGCGCCCACAAAATCAACAACTGCATCGGGCAAATCCTGCTCGCCCGGCGCATGGGCAAGACCCGCATCATCGCCGAAACCGGCGCGGGCCAGCATGGCGTGGCCACGGCCACCGTCGCGGCGATGTTCGGGATGAAATGCGTGATCTACATGGGCGCGGTGGATTGCCTGCGGCAGGAACTGAACGTGTATCGCATGAAAATGCTCGGCGCGGAAGTCGTGCCGGTTCACGCGGGCCAACAGACTTTGAAGGAAGCCGTCAACGAAGCGATGCGCGACTGGGTCACGAACGTCCGCAACACGCATTACATTCTCGGAACGGCATACGGTGCGCATCCGTATCCCGTCATGGTGCGGAATTTCCAGCGCGTCATCGGCGACGAGGCGCGCGCGCAGATTTTGGAAAAGGAAAAGCGCCTGCCAGATTTGCTCATC
>CAYIOH010000658.1:0-2577 GCA_964364975.1 uncultured Bifidobacteriaceae bacterium | reverse complement strand
AACCACAAAGTTTTCGGCGAAGGCATCGGGATTCTGGCCGGCGACGCGCTGCTGACGGAGGCATTTGAAATCGCCGCGCAATGCCGGGGCTGGCCGCGCTATTCGCACCGGACAATTTTCCACGAACTCACGCACGCCGCCGGGTCGCTGCAACTCATCGCCGGACAGGTGGCCGACCTCGAAGGCGAAGGCAAAAAAATTTCCGCCGCCCAACTGCGCTACATTCACGAGCGGAAAACCTCCGCGCTGCTCTGCTGCTCCGCGCGTCTCGGCGGCATGAGCGCCAACTGCACCCCCGCGCAACTCCAGGCGCTCACCGACTTCGGCTATCACGTCGGCCTCGCGTTTCAGGTGATAGACGATATCCTCGACGTGACGCAAACGAGCGAGAAGCTCGGCAAAACGGCGGGCAAGGACACCCAGGCGAAAAAGGCGACCTACCCGTCCATCGTCGGGTTGGAAAAGTCGCGAAAGATTGCGGCGCAACTTACAGACAAAGCATTCGCCTCGCTGAAAGTTTTCAAGGGCAAGGCTGTGGCGTTGGAGGCGTTGGCGGAATATCTACTCAAACGTGATCGTTGATCGCCCATTCGACGTCGAATGCAGTTACATGATCAACTCCGGTGACGTCTGCCGACGCGGCAATCAAGGTGCAGGTTTGGAACCGATAGGAAGAAGCTTTATCGAACCGAGGATCTTTTCCACAGTCTCGGTATATTGCGCCATGTCTGCTGGCCCAAAAGTCTGAATTTGCCACAAATCTGGTGGGTTTAAGACGACGACGTTTTCCACTTTTGCCGTCCTGCCTTGTATCCGAAATTGCAGCGACAACTGTGTTGCATGAATTCCATCAACCACTACATCACGACTCTGTGATCGAAAACCTTCGGAAAACTTCTGCTGCATCGGTTGGATAATCTGACCGACGACACCTTCAACCGTGATACTTTCATCCGCCATTAACGTTCTGTGGTTTACGCTGACCGCGAACCCTGCTTGCTTTCCACTGTAGGCTTCCATTTTTTTCGCGTTTTCTTCGCCAGCAGCCTTTTGCTCGGGAGTTAACTGCATGTACTTCTGAGCGCGTTGAAATGAAGCGTCCGTGTCAACTTTCGTCAGTTCCATGGGCGACATTATTTCGAGATTTGCGAGGTGGTATTTTTGCCAGTTCCCCGTTTGTTTTGCAGGGGCGTTTTCTTGTTGCGTTACGGCAGGCTGGCTGGGTTGACGTGGACTGTCGGTTGATTCTTGCTTTTGTTGCATTGCCCTTTGGCGAGCGTGAAGAAAATTTGGAACTGCGATGGAAAGTAATAGACCATTGATCATGATTCCGACTAGGGCGGGCCAAAGTAGATTTTTGCTGCCGAATTTAGGAACAGTCGCCAGTGACACGATGCTTGCCAACATTCCTGCGCCAATGAAAATAAAAGCAATTAACTCTCCGACGACTCTTCCTGAACTTCCGGCTGTCAGCGCAACAAGTGCGATTGCAATGATTCCAGCTATCCAACCGCTGCGGGCAAGTTGGCGGGGAAAGGATTTGGTGTTGTTGTCATTCATCGTTGACAACAACTTGCTAAAAAAGGCTTGGGATGGTCAACGCTTTCCGACAAACCGTCGCCCCGTCCATCATTGATTGTATCTCTCTTTGTAATTCCTTTGCAGCGCTTCGATTTCCGCCGGGCTGAGGCCCTCGACTAACGGTGTTCTTCCTTGGTCAAGAGCAGTTGCCCTTTGCTTGTTTTACGCGATGCGCCCGGCTAACTTGCCGCCGTGATTTACGACGCGTCATTGGACGAGTTGCTCCAGAAAGTTTGGGACGGCCAACGCATCAGCCAGGCCGAGGCACTGCGGCTTTATTCCCTGCCGCTCGAAGAACTCGGCGCGTTGGCGGATCGGCGACGGCAACTCGCCAAGCAGGTTGCCTACGGCGGTCGCGGTAACGAGATCGTGACCTACAACGTTGACCGCAATGTCAACTACACCAACGTCTGCAACGTCTATTGCAAGTTCTGCGCGTTTTATCGCACGGAGAAGGACGACGATTCCTACGTCATCACGCTCGACGAAATGGATCGGAAGATCGAGGAGACGGTGGCGCTGGGCGGCTCGCAGATTTTGATGCAGGGCGGGCATCATCCCAAGCTGACCAAGCAGTGGTATCTCGATTTGCTCGCGCACATCAAAGCGAAGTTTCCGCAGGTGAACATCCACGGCTTCAGCCCGAGCGAGTTCATCCATTTCCGCGAAGTCTTCAACGAGCCGCTGGAAAAAATCATTTCCGATTTCAAAGCCGCCGGCCTCGGCTCGATTCCCGGCGGCGGCGGGGAAATCCTCGTGGACCGCGTGCGCCAGCGCATCGCGCCGCTCAAGGCCATGAGCAACGACTGGCTGGAAGTCATGGACGTGGCGCACCGACTCGGTCTGTATTCGAGCGCGACGATGATGTTTGGGCACGTGGAGACAGTGGAGGATCGGATCGAGCATCTGGAGCGGTTGCGCGTGCAACAGGATAAGTCGCTCCAACGTAGGACAGGCGTGGCGCCGGTGGGCAAATTTTAAAAAAAACAAGAGAAA
>CAYIOH010000657.1:0-2578 GCA_964364975.1 uncultured Bifidobacteriaceae bacterium | reverse complement strand
AAGGTGGACATCACCGAGGAGAAAACGGTGGCTTGGTGTGGCTGCAAGCACTCGCAAAACGGGTCGTGTTGTGACGGGAGTCATTCAAGGCTGTAACGATTGACAAGTAACAAGTGACAGGGGCCGCCGCGCGGGAGGCTTGTCACTTGCCACAAGTCACCCCACCTCCGAGGCTTTTCTTTTGAAGACGTTGCTGGTGTCCGCGACGTTGAGTACGGAGAGGTCGAGGCCGCCGTCGGGGTCGCGTTCGTGCGCGAGCTGGAGCTGGCGGGCAATTTGTTCGCGGGTGGCGTTGACGTAGTATTTCACCACGCCGACGCCGACCTGCGCTTTGAAGATCACCAGCAGGAGGCACTCTTCATCCACGTTTGTGACGAACATGCTGTACTTGGCGCCCGCCTGATAGACGCTGTCGAAATTGGTTTCGTGGATGAGGTTGGCGATGGTCTGATTGGCCATATACGCGCCTGAGGCCAGCGCGCTGATGGTGGTCAGATCAAACTTTCGCGCATTGCCCTGGTGGGTGATGAGGAAGCCGCCCTTGTCCACGATTAATGCCGTGGTGGCGTCGGTGTGATCCAGGAAACCGCGCAAGACGTCGTCGAGTTGCCGGATGTCTTCCTCGAGGAGTTGGGGCAAAGTGGCCATGTCATGCGTACTGCGGTTCGGGCTGGTTGATGTATTTGTTGAGCAACAGGCGCGTGATCATGTTGAGCGCCTCAAACACACCTTCGCAACGATGCGCCACGGATGAAAACGACGGCACCTGAATCTCGCGGTTGTTCAGCAAAAATTCCATGTATTCCACCGGCGCGGCGTTGGGCAGATCGCGCTTGTTGTATTGCAGGACATAGGGGATTTCCTCGAAGTTGAGCTTCAGGGTGCGGAGATTGTCCATGAGGTTTTGAAAACTCTCGACATTCTCCGTCATTTTCTCGTATTGCGAATCGGCGACAAACACGATGCCGTCCACGCCGCGCAGCACGAGTTGGCGCGTGGTGTTGTAAATGACCTGGCCGGGCACGGTGTAAATCTGGAACTTCGTTTTGAAGCCCTTGATGGACATGGCTTCGATGGGGAGGAAGTCGAAGAACAGTGTGCGGTCGGAACTGGTCGCGAGCGAGACGAGCTTGCCGCGGTTGCCGGCGGCGGTCTGCACGTGATCGTGAACCTGCACGAGGTTGGTCGTCTTGCCGCCCATCGCCGGGCCGTAATAGACGATCTTGACCTGCAATTCCTTGGTGGCTTGGTTGATGATGGCCATAAATTCCTTATTTGTTTTTTCGGTCGAGTTCCCCCGCGAGCGCGGCCAGTGGACCGGTGGGCAGCGCCTCCCCGGCACGGCCGAACGCCGCGAAGAATATCGCGTTCACGCGAAAGATTTTCCACGGCACGTTGCCGACCGTAAAATTGAGATTGTTCAGCGCGCCCATCCGCAATTCCTTGGTGGTCTGGGTGACCTTTGCAAAGATTTGCGGCAGAAACGCGGCCAGCGTGTCGCCGTTGAATTCCGGCGGAATCCGGCTGGCGACCATCAGGCCGTCGGGCAGTGCGATGAGCGCGCCGGCCACGCTGTCCAACGCCGCGGCGCGCGAAACGATTTCATTCGGCGTGGCATATTTGGCGACGAAATCGGTGCCCGTGGGTGTCTTGCGTTTGAATTGCGACTCGTCCACGACCGCAGTGTCGGAAACGTCGTCCCAAACATAGTAATTCGTGTCCACCACCTTGTTGACCGGCAGTACGGCCGCCGGGGCAGTGGGCGGTTCGGACTTGGGCAGGCCGAAAAATAAATTGGGAATGTTTTCGTCAATGGCCACGCGCTGTTGTGGCCTGGCTTCCGCCTTTTGGCGGGCGATAAACAGGGGCGCGAGCACACTCAGCGGCAATTCGAGTTCGGTCCCGTCATGCACCGAAACATTTGCTGGCGGCGTGGGCCGGATCCACGAGCGCAACACTTTCCAGGCGAACACCACGCGACCGCGTTTGAGCGCCTCCTCGACGAGTCTGGTTGGCAACGCCAGGCGCGCTTCCGATAAATTCAACTGCACAATTTCCTGCCGCAACGCATCGGGCCAGCCTTGGGTCAACGCGGCCAGCGAAACAGACAGTCCCGGCGCTTCGGTTGCGACTGGCGCGGGTTGGACTGCCCGCGCGGGTTGCTCCGGTTGGGCGGGTTGCACAAGGCGCGCGACGTGTGTGGCCGTCGGCAAATCGTTTGAGCGCGGCGGCAACATCGGCGTTGGCGGCGGTGTCGGCGATACCGGAAACGCCGGCTTTACTGGCGACCCGGGCGCACCCGGTGAGATGGACACGCGTTGGAAAATCTGATCTGACGCCGCCGCGGTCGGCTGCGCGAACGGGCTGCGCGAACGGGCCGCGGGCGTGGCGGGTGCGAGGGGCGCCACGGGCGCGTTGAACTGTGGCGTGGCGGTCGTCGCGGTTTTTGCTTTTCCCAGCGAAAAAATCAGTCCCTGGCCCTGCGCGCCAAACGGGCCGGTGATTTCCGCGGGCACGGTTACCTGCTTTTGAGCGGGTCGTCGCCCCAGCAATGCCGGATTGAGCCGCGCCAGAATTT
>CAYIOH010000656.1:0-2580 GCA_964364975.1 uncultured Bifidobacteriaceae bacterium | reverse complement strand
CGCCACGCACCGAGTGGGGATAGGGCTTGGTCGCCTTGTTCCACGGATCGGTCGCTTTCGGTTTGCGCGAGGCGCAACCAACCAGGCCCACGCCGACCGCGGCGCCGGCGGCGCCGGTGGTGGCGGTCGCGAGAAACTGGCGGCGCGAAACCTGGCTGGAGGCTGAGGACGGATTTTCGTTTGGTTCTTTCATAGGTTGCATTGTGGTTTCAGGTTGCGATTGAGACGTAAAATTGTTTTCGGCGATTTTCCACGACGGACATTCAAGCCCGGCGCGCACTAACTCAATCCTTTTCCACCCCGCTCGTCCAGTACTTCGCCATTTCCTCGGACGACGGCACGGCCAGCGGACGCACGATGCGGAAGCCGACAAATTGCGCGTCCGAATAATACCAGATGCTCTTGGGCAACTGCGGGTCCGTCTGTTTCCATGAGCGGTTCGAACCGCGCCGCGCCGCGCTGCGGAGCGCCGGCGGGTCGTCGTCCCACGAACCGCCACGCACCGAGTGGGGATAGGGCTTGGTCGCCTTGTTCCACGGATCGGTCGCCACGCCCTTCAGGTCGAACTTCTGGAAATAATCCGCGTCGTATTGGTCGAGCACCCACTCGGTCACGTTGCCGTGCATGTCGTAAAGCCCCCAGGGATTCGGCTTTTTCCTGCCGACCTTCTGATACTTCGAATTGCTGTTGTCAAAGCACCACGCGTACTCCTCCAGCTTCGCCGGCTCGTCGCCAAAGTAATAAGCGGTTGTCGTCCCGGCGCGACACGCATATTCCCACTCCGCTTCCGTGGGCAGCCGGTAGAAATGTCCGGTCTTGCAACTGAGCCAGTGACAGAACTTGTTCGCCGCGTGCTGCGTCATGCTAATGGCTGGAAAACCGCTCTTGCCCATGCCAAAGCTCATGTCCACATACGGCTTGGACGGGCGCGTGACCGCGTCGCAAACAGCGTTCACCGCTTCGTCCGTGGGATGCGTCTCGCGCAGTTTCTTTTCGTCGTCGGGATACATGAACAGCAGGTAGGAATCCCACGTGACCTCGTACTTGCCCATCCAGAACGGCGCGAGTTTCACCTTATGCTGCGGGCCTTCGTCCTTCTTCCGCTCCTTCACGTTCTCCGGACTGCCCATCACGAATTCGCCCGCGGGAATCGGCACCATTTCATATTTCACGTCGGTGCCGGGAATGGTGTTGGTGTAATGCTTCATGTCCGCCATGGATTTTTCTGCCTGGCTCGCGACGATGCGCTTGTGGATGGCCGGTATGGTCGAGTCATCGCGGTCGGCCAGCGACGCCAGTCCGCCAAAGGCGCCCGCGACGTAACTGCCATTCTGCAAAGCATACATCTGATAATTCAAAACGGTGCGATTGTTCGTGAGCGACGAAAACAACAGCACCGCGTCCGGCAACACGACCGCTCCATTCAGGAACTTGTTCGTGGCACCGGCCAGTTTCTGCACCGTCACCGGCGGATTTGCGCCGTCGAAGTCCATCAACTCAGCCGGTTCCTGCTCGCCGAAGATCGCGAGCAGGCGCGTTTTCTTCCCTCCGTCCACGGCGATGAGCGCCCGGACCGGTTTGTCCAGCGTGAAGGATTTGGCCGCCTCCGCTTGAAATTTCCCGCCCGCCTCGGCGACCGCGCACACGGTCAGGGTCGGTTCGCCGGGCTTGAAGAAAACAAATTCCTTCACCGGCGTGCCGCGAAAGTTTCCAACCACGTAATCCACATTCGCCGGCAGGCCGCTGACGTTCAGGATTTCCTCCGGCTGGCCGCCGGCGAGATTCTCGACGCGCAACGCGTTGCCTTTCTCGCCGCTCGACACCACCGCCACGAACTCCGCGCCGCCGGCCTTGAGCGCCACGGCGCTGGCATGTGATTCCGTGCCGGTGACCGGTAGTTCGGTGATCTTGTTGAAGATCTTGCCGTCGCTGCGGAAGAGCGTGACGAGATTCGGCGTGGGGTCGTTGTTGTAAATGCTGGCCACGTAGAGGTCTGCCAGCGGCGTGTTGCCGGGGCCACCGATGTCAATCGCCGCCACGGTGTTCGGGCCGAGCGCGGTGTTTGAAACTTTGACCGGATCGCTGTCGGCGTTGGGATTCACCGCGTCCACGACCGTGATGAGGCCGGCGTCCGCCGACACCAGGCAAAGCGAATCGTGCTTGCCGTCCACGAGTCGGCCGATCGCCACCCCCGAGACGTCTTTCAAACCGCCTGACTTCCAGTTCGCCCAGTCGAAAAAGTCCGGCGAAAGCTGATAGCCGATGCGCACGCGGCCGGAGTAACGGTCCACGATGGCCACATCCACCTTGCCGTCGCCGTTGAAGTCGCCGGTCGTGAAAAATTCCTGCTGCATTTCGGAAACCGCCGCTGCCGCCGGGAGCGCGGAAAAAACGAGCCAACCCGCCGCCAATAGTGTTTCCCAGCGTGGCGAATTTCTTCGCGCGCCGGCAAATTGCGTGTCGTGACGGGTCGCGGGGATGATTGTTCCACCGCGTGAAGCTGGTTCGGGAATAGCCGGTGTCAGAATTGTCCGTGAAATCGAATGGTTCATGGTTGATTCGCTGGCGCTGTGGCACCCG
>CAYIOH010000655.1:0-2581 GCA_964364975.1 uncultured Bifidobacteriaceae bacterium | reverse complement strand
CTTCGCTCAAGTGCGATGAAAAACCTTTTGGGACAGTTTCACTCCGTGCGCGCCGGTCTTTGCAAACAGCCGATATCTTCGACTAGTGGCGACGGGCAGAGGACTGCCCGCCCTACCACGAATCTCGACGTGTCTCCGCCAATCGGTAATGCCGTGCGCGCGCAGCAACCTTGCCAGCGCCAGTTCCGTGTCCTTGTTCCCGCGCCCGCGAATCCGCGACATGACCTCGGAACGCTTGGATTTGGAAAAGACATCAGCCATAGACACTGATTTCACGAATTACCACCGATTCAATCCGTGTGAATCTGTGCAATCCGTGTCTCACTTCCGACCGCTTCGCCTTGGTGAAAACGTCAGCCATTGGTTATTAACCGCAGATGAACACCGATGGACACAGATTCGGACGGAGCGAGGGCCTGCGCCGCGCAGCAGCCCCATCGGGGCGGCATCTTTGTAGAAACGGAAACCAATGAATTTGAAGCTCCGTCAGGAGCGGCATCAAGATGTCGCCCCGACGGGGCTTGCGATTTATCGGGTTCATTTTGCTACAAAGATGTCGCTCCTAACGGAGCTGCCGCGGCTACGCCTTACACCGCCTCGCCGTAATCAGCGGCAAGAGCCAAGCGCCATTCAATTTCACCCGGCTCATGCGTGTGCATCCGGTCGTAAAGCCCGCTCCATTGCGCGTCGCTGGGATACAATTCTTCGTCGGCGAGTTTGCCCACCTCGACGCGACGAAGAAACTCTCCGGCGAAGCCTTCAAACGCGCGTGGCCGCCGTTGATTAAAATGGATGAATCGGTGAAGGCGAAGGTGGGAAAACTGATTGAAGAAGGCTGAGAATGCGTGAGCAAAACAACGCTCATCATTTGGACTACGAATCTCTCTCATCGTCCACAGCCTCTCCGAGATGCACTGACGCGAGCCCTTGCTTCGTGTCGAAGATAATTTGGAAATGGTCGCCTGGTTCACCGCCACGACGCCGGAAGAATGGTCCAAGACCCCATGCCGAGTTATCTTTGACTACCAAGCGGCCAGCCGTCTGTCCATCGGCGATGAGCAACTTGTACTCGCCTTGGAGGTAGGATTTCATGCCGGCTGGGACACTGACGATCCCATTTGACAGGCAGCCTTCGGAGAGTTTGTAGGAGGTAAAAATCTTTCCGTCAGGCAGCCATCTATAGTCCGCCAACACCCGGGTTTTCCGGCGCGGTTCCACCATGGATTCCGCAAGGCCAGGCGGGATTTGAGCACCGCGAAGGCCGTACACTCCAGGGGCGTATCGGGCAACCACAGGCGAGTATGTCAGATGGACATAGAATGTCTGCCGACGCAGCCCCTTCCCGAGACAGAGTTCCTCGAGCTTTGGCCTCTGCATGACCGGTCCGTGCTCGCGCAGTACGTCCGCGATAATGGACTCTGTGTCTGACAGCACTTCCCGATGGTTCAG
This sequence comes from uncultured Bifidobacteriaceae bacterium, assembly GCA_964364975.1. GTDB lineage: Bacteria > Verrucomicrobiota > Verrucomicrobiia > Limisphaerales > JADLHS01 > JALOTT01. The sequence continues at coordinate 1,132 of CAYIOH010000655.1, read as the reverse complement.
AGGCGTGCCCGCAAGCACAGCGTCTCCTTCGATGTTGTAACCTCCCGCCTGCGCGCAAAGGGCAATGAGGACACGCTGAGGCGGAGCGAAGCCTTCCCGCCGATGATGGCGCGAAACGCCGGCACGAAGTTCAGAGACGTGAATCCGAGGAGCGACAGCAATCACCTTCTGGATTTGATTCAACAACGCATTGCGCGTTGTGGACTTGAGCCAAAACCATCCTGACGGCTCATCCAGCCAACTGAATCGTGGTTGGGTGCAGAGAACTGCCTGGACAAACTTAGCCGACGTTTCCCGGTGAACGTGTTCGGCAACCTGAGCCGCGATATCTTCAATGGTGGCCGCACCCCAATGCGAGACGGATTTTCGTGCGAGTTGAAGAACGATCTTGGCGACGCCTTCTTGTCCCTGCGGCGCGGCGAATCGCAGCCCATCGGCATCCTCAATGATGAATGGACAACAGCGGTCAGTAATTTCCGCCGCGGAGATGACACCACCAAATCGGAACCGCGCCCGGCTGAGATTTCGCTCTGCCAACATGCTTTCAATGAGCTCAACAGAACAGGGAATCTCCTCGGCGATTGCTTGCAGCACTCGGTCCAGCACTGGCAGGAACGGCCGCTTCGCCTTCAGAGTTTCAACGAGGCGCTGGGTAATCTGCCGGACGCGCTCGCGGGTCATGCCGAACCGCAATCCGACTTCTTCCAGCGTGTGCGTTCCTTTGCCATCCCAACCCAAGTAGGCAGCGGCCAGTTCTCTGTTGCGGAGTCGCGGTTCAAACGAGAGCAATTCTCCAAGCTCGTCCTCAAGTCGAAGTTGCTTGCTCGCACGAATCTTAAAGAGGATATCATCGAGACGTTGCGCGAATAACCGTGGCGGCGACGCACAGGTTCTCGAGCGGGCGATTTCCTCTGCAATCTGTTTCAGGTTCTCCCCCGGCACAGCCAATGGCTGAATCATCCGACCAAATCGAGGGTCGTCGGGCCGGATGCTGGGCGCCTCCTTCAGTTTCGCGAGCCGTTGAGCTGCGACCACTACTTCCTGACTCGTACGGTGGCCGTTTCCTGATTGAGTTTCTATAGCATTTCCAACAATCATGTAGCGTATTGGGCGTGTAAAAAGAAGCCGTGGC
>CAYIOH010000654.1:0-2589 GCA_964364975.1 uncultured Bifidobacteriaceae bacterium | reverse complement strand
AACCCGTTACATCCAGAAACTAACCGGGTTGGATTACGAAGCGGCGAATCATTTGCTGTTCGAGGTGATTGAATATGTCGAGCCACGGATGAAGGCTGACCAGGCGTATCCGCCGGTGGTGGGCGTGTCTGTGATGCGCCATCGCCACGGTCTGAGCAACGAGGAAGCGGAGAAGCGGTTGAAGGCGGAGATGGGATGAACTGGAAAGCAAGTTGTCGAAAAAGCTGCGGTGAACGCGCCGCATTCCAAACGCTTCGCGAAGTCTCGAATCGTCCGGCAGTCGCGAAGCGTCTGGAGCGCGTGTGACTTTAGCACCGCCTTCGGGAGAGCATCCGGTGACAAAACTCTGCTCTTGACCAACCAGAAGGTGACGTGATACAAAGGAGCGAAGTTAGAAGCTTCAAAGCATGAAAGCGCAACTCCGCAAAGCGATTCCGGCGATGCTCGCTTTGTTCGTTCTGAACGCCGCCGCCGTCACGCGCTACGTGGATTTGAACAGCCCCAGCCCCACGCCGCCTTACACCAATTGGCCCACAGCGGCAACGAACATTCAGGATGCGGTGGACGCTGCGACAGACGGGGAGGAAATCGTGGTCACCAACGGCGTGTATCAAACTGGAGCGCAGGCAGTTTATGGGATGAGCAATCGCGTGGCCGTGACCAAGCCATTGGTGGTGCGGAGCGTCAATGGGCCTGAGGTGACAGTCATTCAGGGTTACCAGGTGCCTGGTACAACCAACGGCCCGGCGGCGATCAGGTGCGGGTATTTGGCCAACGGCGCGGTACTGGCTGGGTTCACGCTAACCAATGGTGCGACGCAAACCTCCGGCAACTGGTACACGAATCAATCGGGCGGCGGGGTGTGGTGCGAGGTGCCGAGCGCGGTGGTTTCGAACTGTGTGCTGACGGGCAATTCGGCAAGGTGCTACGGCGGCGGAGCCTACAGTGGCACGTTGAACGACTGCACGCTGAGTGGCAATTCGGCCACTGGACCTTACGGAGACGGCGGCGGAGCGTCGTTTGGCCGGTTGACCAACTGCATCCTGTGTGGCAATTCGGCTAATTGGTTTGGCGGCGGGGCATACGATAGCACGCTGAACAACTGCACGCTGAATGGCAATTCGGCGTACTACGGCGGCGCGGCGGCTTCAGCCACACTGGATAGCTGCGTCCTGACCGGTAATCTGGCACACTCGTATGGTGGCGGGGCATATTCTGGGACGCTGACGAACTGCACCTTGAGCGTCAATTCGTCCTCGCATCTGGGCGGCGGGGCGGTTTGGGGGAAACTGGACAACTGCACCCTCAGCGGCAATTGGAGCGACTCTGGCGGCGGGGTGTATTCTTGCTCGTTGAACCGCTGCACCCTGAGCGGCAATAATGCTTTCTATGGCGGCGGAGCGGATTCTTCCACCCTAACCAATTGCAGCTTGATTGGTAATTCAGCCGGCTACTCTGGCGGCGGGGCGTTGTTTGGCACGCTGGATAATTGCATCCTGAGTGGCAATTCTGCTGACGCTGGCGGCGGGGCGTGTGAGGGCACCCTGAACAACTGCGTTTTGATCAGCAATTCGGCGGTGCAATCTGGCGGCGGTGTGGTTGGGGGCATACTGAACAACTGCACCTTGATCGGAAACTCAGCTAATAATTGCAATGGCGGCGGAGCTTGTGAGGCCACGCTTACCAACTGCAATCTGTGCGGTAATTCGGCCTACGTCTCTGGCGGCGGGGCTTGCTCAAGTGCGCTGAACAACTGTATCGTGTATTACAACACGGCACGAAATGGTACGAACTACTACGATTCTGATCTCGAGTATTCCTGCACGACGCCCATGCCTTCCGATGGCGTCGGCAACATCACCAGTGCGCCTCTTTTCGTGAACACCAACGGGTGGAGCAACCTGCGCCTCCAATCCAATTCCCCTTGCATCAACGGCGGGAACAACGCCTACGTTACTACCAGCACGGACTTGGACGGCAACCCGCGGATCGTTGGCGGAACGGTGGACATCGGCGCGTATGAGTTTCAATCTCCGTCGTCGGTGCTTTCCTACGCTTGGGCGCAACAATATGGCTTGGCCACGGATGGCTCGGCAGACTTCACCGATGCCGATGCCGATCGTATGAACAACTGGCAGGAGTGGCGGGCGGACACAATTCCCACCAATGCGCTTTCGGTGTTGCGCATGGTCACTCTCGCAAATGGTCCGTCCGGTTTGGACGTATCGTGGCAGAGCGTCTCGACTCGCAACTATTGGTTGGAGCGCGCGACCAATCTCAGCGACACCCCACCGTTCCAATCCATCGTCACGAGTATTGCGGGCGCGTCCGGCACGACGACCTATAATGACACGAGCGCGACCAACGGCGGGCCGTATTTTTATCGCGTGGGGGTGCAGCCGTAGCGCGTGCGGGGAAAAAGGCATTTTGAATTCAGCGCAACCTGATGTTGGAATCACATTACGAATGCGAACCCCGCGCAGTTCCGTAGGAACTACATGACCATAGCCCGGCGTTTCAACGCCGGGAAAGCAATCCGAAACAGTTGATACCAATTACCAGTGTTATTCGGTGGAACTGGCGGGGGGG
>CAYIOH010000653.1:0-2591 GCA_964364975.1 uncultured Bifidobacteriaceae bacterium | reverse complement strand
GACCATCCGCGAGCGCGCAGGAGAAGACCCGGAACTCAAGCGCGCGCTGGTGTCGGTGTTTCTCACACCGCCGTCGGCGAACATTTTGGAGAAGCGGCTACGCCGGCGCGGCACCGATGCCGCGGAGGCGATCCAAAAGCGCCTGAGCGTGGCGCGGCAGGAAGTCGCCCAATGGAAGAATTTCGACTATCTGCTCATCAGCACCAGCATCGGGGAAGATTTGCGGCGCATGATGGCGATTGTTGACGCGGAGAAAATGCGGTCGGCGCGGATGCAGCCGCCGGAATTTTGATGTGCGTTGAATCGTTAAAATGTTAAAAAGGTTAAAACGTGAAAACGGATTCAGCGAGTGTCGGCCACGTTCTAACGATTTAACGTTTTAACGAACAACATATGAGCAAGAGAAAGAACATCGTCCTCGGCGTCACCGGCTCCATCGCCGCCCACAAGGCGGCTGACTTGGCGAGCCTGTTGACCAAAGCGGGCTACGCTGTACACGTGGTGATGACCGCCGACGCACAGCGGTTCATCACGCCGCTGCCGTTCAAAACTCTCTCACGCCACCCGGTCGTCACCGACCTTTACGACGAAGAGGAGGGCTGGAAGCCGTTGCACGTGCGGCTCGCGGACGAGGCGGATTTATTGCTCATCGCGCCGGCCACGGCCAACTTTATCGCCAAGCTGGCGCACGGCCTCGCGAACGACGCGCTCAGTTGCCTGGCGCTGGCGTTGAATCCGAAGGCGAAAATCCTGATCGCCCCGGCCATGAACGGGAAGATGTGGTTGCATCCCGCCACGCAACACAACGTCGCCACGCTCAAGTCGCGCGGCGCGGTATTCATCGGGCCGGAAAAAGGGATGTTGTCCTGCGGCTACGAAGGGTTGGGCCGGTTGTGGCCGGTGGAGGACATAGCTAAGCGCGCGGGCAAAATCCTGCGCTGAAAATTTTCCCCGCCTGACGGCGAGCTTATGAAACGGGGCCATTGGCAGTGGTTGAAACGCCTGCCCGCGCTGCTGGAGATTCCGGCGCCAGACCGGGCGCAATTTCTGGACCGCGTTCAGATAATGGAGCGCGATCTAGTGCTGCCCGCCAAGGCGATCGTCATCCTCATTCTGATCGGATCCTTCTATTTTTCTCCCTGGATGGGCAGTGTTTTGGGTGCGATGGAGGTGGCGATTGAGTTGATCCAGTATTTTTTCATCATATACGTATCGGCCAACGTGGTCGTGGCGTTGTTGTTGTTCAATCTGCGCCGGTTGCCTTTGACGGTGGCGCGCTGGACGGTGTTTGCGAACTGTTTGGTGGACGGCTTCCTGTTGGCGGCGATCTCCGTCGTGACTTTGGATTCCGCCAGCATCCTTTACTGGTTGCTGTTTCTGATCCTGATTGTCCGCAACGCGGTCAGTGTACTGCCGGGCACGTCGCAACTGCTGCTCAACTTCGTCATCGGACTTTGCTACCTGCTGGCCCAAGTCAGCGAAGATTACGTGTTCCAGAACCTCGATGAGACAACTCAACAGGCGCTGGAGCAGATCGGACATGCCGAACCGTCCACCGAGGTGTTGGTGCTGCGGTTGGCACTGTTGTGGCTGATGGCACTCTGTTGTTATGGCGTGCAGGTGTTGCTCGAACGTCAGCGGCTGGCGTCCGAGGAGGCACGCGAATTCGCCGTGCGCGAGGGCCAGTTGCGCTCCGCGGGCCGCCTCGCCGCCGAGTTCGCGCACCAAATCAAGAATCCGCTTGCCATCATCAACAACGCCGCCTTCTCGCTGCACCGCGCGTTGAAAGACGCCCCAACCGAAACCCTCAAGCCCGTTGAAATCATTCGGGAGGAAGTCGTGCGCGCGGACCAGATCATCACGCAAATCATGGGCTACGCCCAATTGAGCGAGGGCCGCGTAGAAAAACTCGACGTGGTTGAGGAACTCGACCGCGCCATCGAGCAGGTTTTCCCGGTCGCCGTTCCCACGGGCATCCGGGTTCACCGCCAATATGCCGTGAGTTTTCCGCCCCTGCTCATGCAACGCCGACACCTGGCTGAGACGCTGGTGAACGTGCTGCAAAACGCCCGCGAAGCGCTGGATGGCCGGGGCAATATTCACGTGACGGCCGCATGTCACGCCGATTACTCCGTAGAAATCACCATTCGCGACGACGGCCCGGGCATCGCGCCTGACAAGATGGAAAAAATATTTGAAGCCTACTACACCACCAAGCCCCGCGGAACCGGCCTGGGTCTGGCGATGGTCAAACACAACGTCGAACTTTATGGCGGCACGGTGCGTGTCGAATCCGCGCTTGGAAACGGCGCCAAATTCGTTTTACTCTTCCCCGCCAAAACTTTGTTGAAATTCAGCCAATGAGCGCGCCACTGCCACCGGTGCTCGTCGTGGACGACGAGAAGAACATGCGTCTGTCGTTGCAAACCGTGTTGGGCGACGAGGGCTACGCTGTCCGTGCCGTTGAGTCGGCGGAGGAAGGCTTGAGCCGGCTGGCTCACGAAGATTTCTTCATGGTCATTACCGACGCGCGGCTCGGCGGCATGAGCGGCTATGAATTCCTCGGCAGAATCCATCAGCAATGGCCCAAC
>CAYIOH010000652.1:0-2594 GCA_964364975.1 uncultured Bifidobacteriaceae bacterium | reverse complement strand
ACACCGAGCGCTCCTTCGCGGCACCGTGCGACGAATCCGGCGACAATCCGGCGCGGCTCAACCGCCGTTCCGTCTGCGTGACCGAGTTCACGCTGACCAACGCGCAACCGGTCGCGGCCCCGGCCCGGCTGGCGTTGAACTTCCTCGTCAACAGCCGCGAGAAGAAACCGGCAAGCGTTGCGAAGTGCCCTCAAGGTTGGCTCGTGACGGGCGAAAGCGGCCTGCTCGCGCTGGTCACGAGCGCAGCGGACAGTGTGCTGACGGCGACCGTTGAAGGGGGCAGGATTTTGCTCGCGGGCACGCTACCACCAAACGGCACCGCGCGTTGCGTGGTTTTCCTGCGCGCACAGCACGAGGACCTGTTGAGCCTGCCGCCGGTCGCGAGTCTTCGCACTGCTTTCGAGTCGCATTGGAACGCCGCGCTTGCGCCGGCCATGCAAATCGAGACGCCCGACCCCTTGCTCAACGACATCATCCGCTCTTCCCAGGTACGGTGTCTCATCGCCGCGCGCAACGAGGCCGACGGCCAGCGCGTCGCGGCCTGGATTGCGGCCATGCACTACGGGCCGCTAGAGAGCGAGGCCCATTCCGTCATTCGCGCGATGGCGTTTTTCGGTCACGAGGATTTCTCCCGGCGCAGCCTCGATTTCTTTATCCACCGCTACAACACGAACGGCTTCCTCACGACCGGCTACACGACCTTCGGCACCGCCTGGCATCTTTGGACCGTCGGCGAGCATTACCAACTTCATCACGACGAAACATGGCTGCGCGCCGCGGCGCCGGAACTCGCGCGCGTCGGCGAGTGGATCGTGCGCCAGACGGACAAGACCACGCAACCCGCCGCCGAAGGTCGACCGGAGATCGGGCTGATGCCGCCCGGCGTCATCGCGGATTGGAACGCGTTCGCCTATCACTTCGCGAACAACGCCTACTATTACGCCGCGTTGCGAGAGCTGGGAACGATGCTCACGGAAATTCACGATCCTCGGGGCGCGAAGTTCACGGAGCGTGCCGGCCAGTTGCGCGCGAACACGCTGCGCGCCTACCGCTGGACACAGGCGCGCTCGCCGGCGGTTGCCCTGCGCAACGGCGCGTGGACGCCGCATTATCCGTCACAGGTTCACAGCCCGGGCGCGCTGGCCGACTTCTTTCCCGGTCAGGATGCCGGACGCAGTTGGTGTTACGACGTGGAGATCGGCGCGCATCAGCTTGTGCCCACCGGCGTCCTGGAGGCAAACAGTCGCGAGGTCGAACGCATGTTGGAGCACATGGAAGACGTGCAGTTCCTGGCCGACGGCTGGTTCGATTATCCGGCCGCGACGAATCACGCGGACTGGTTCAACCTCGGCGGCTTCTCGAAAGTGCAACCTTACTATACGCGCAACGCCGAGATCTATGCCCTGCGCGACGAGGTAAAGCCGTTCGTGCGTTCCTACTTCAACGCGCTCGCCGCGATGCTCAACCCGGAGGTGCTCACGCTTTGGGAACATTTCCACCACAGCGGTGCGTGGGACAAGACGCACGAGACCGGCTACTACTTGCACCAGACCCGCGAGATGCTGGTCCAGGAACGCGGTGACGAACTCTGGCTCGCGCCGCTCCTCACGACCAACTGGCTCGCGGACGGCCTGAGCGTCGCCGTGACCAACGCGCCGACGCGCTTCGGTCGCATCAGTTATCGTCTGACTCGTCAGGCCAAGTCCGACGGAATCGAAGCCCGCATCGAACCGCCCAAGCGTTCCCCGCCGAAAGCCATCGTGCTCCGGCTGCGCCATCCCGATGGGAAAGCGTTGCGCGCCGTCACCGTCAACGGCCAGCCGCACACCGACTTCGACCCCGAAAAGGAAACCGTTCGCATCATCCCTGATACGACGACACCCATTGCCGTGCGAGCGAGTTACTGAAGCCATGAAACGAGTCTGCGTTCTGTTGCTACTCCTCGCCAGCCCGAGCGCTTTGTGGGGCGGGATGAATGAAACCCAGACCACGGATATTCCTTTCACCGCAAAGTGTGACGGCACGGAGCAGCGTTATGTGCTGATGCTGCCGGCGGGCTTCAAGCCTGAGCGACCGCACGACCTGCTGATCGCGTTGCACGGGCATGGCTCAGATCGCTGGCAATTCATCCGCGACCCGCGCAACGAGTGCCGCGCAACGCGGGATGCGGCGGCGGCCCACGGGATGATCTACGGCCCGCCGGATTATCGCGCGAAAACTTCGTGGATGGGTCCGCAGGCGGAAGCCGACCTCGTCCAGATCATCGGTGAATTAAAATGCACTTTGCACTCAGCACACTGGACGTTGTTGTCATCGTCGTTTCTATCATGGCAGTAGTTGCCGTGGGACTTTGGGCGGCAGACTATTGCTTTATGAAAACCTGGAATCGTCAGGCCGGTTAGCTGGACTCCGCCCCGCGCGGTTATTCCAAGGCGGTTCTGGTCGCCCTGCGGTCAGTTTCCATTTTCAGTGGGCCGGAGCGTCCTCGCGAGCCGGCTCGGCGCGCTGGCACGCCGTCGCAGCGGGCCGTCGCGGCAGGTCAGTAGCCTCGCCCCGCCAAACTGACCCACTACCGAACGACCATGAAATTCACC
>CAYIOH010000651.1:0-2601 GCA_964364975.1 uncultured Bifidobacteriaceae bacterium | reverse complement strand
CTCATTCATCACGGCGATGTTCCGCTGGTGACCATTGAGGGTGAGCCACACGCGCGCCAGTTCGATCAAGGCTTCAAGCAAGCCAAGAATTACAGCCGGAATTTCAAGCCCCGCCAGCGTGATTGTCCGATGCAGGAACGAACGGTGCCGTTTCTTATCACCGCTGCCGGCAGCCGTGCGGAGATGTGTCGCGCGGTTGTCCGTGGCCTCAACGTCGAGTATGAACCGATCCGCCGAGGTGACTTGCCGGCTTTTCTCGAATGGGATGAATTGCTGGCTGAGGCCGGCCAGACACAACCAGCCGCGCGGATTTCTCCAGAACAGCAGGTGCTTGTCGCGGACCTTGCCCATCAATTCTTCACCGACCTTTTTGCCTCGATTGACCAGATAGCGGCGTTGCGGAAGAAGGACGATCAGAAAATCGTCCTGTTCAACCGCATCATTGACCATGCCCGGCATGATGGCGAAGCGGGACTGCGGGCGGCCTGCCGGCAACTCGGGCTGGGAACGCAGGCAGCCCGGCGCGTGTTGAAAACGATTGCGTGGTATCGGCGCAAGATCGAGTCACACGAATTCACCGGTGCGGCGGTGGCGCGCGGCTACCGGACCTTTCTGCTGCAACCCGGCGGTCGGGGGCGTCATCGTTACTTCACGGGCGAGTCGCAGTCGCGCGCTTATCGCGTCAGGGGCGTTGTGCGTTATCGGAATGTCGCGCGCTATTTCACGCCGACGGAAATCACGCAACAAATGGTGAGACTCGCGTGTCCCCGCGCCCACGAGCGGGTGATTGACATGACGTGCGGGACCGGCGGTTATCTCGCCGAAAGTGTGAATCACGTTGCGCAGGCGGAGGGCGACAGACGGGCGCAGGAATTCCTGACTCGACGGCTGGTGGGCATTGATGACGACGCGTTCTGCGTTTCATGCGCCCGCGAGCTGCTGACGTTCCTGTATCCGCAGCACGCCGGAAAGCTCCAGGTGTTCCTGCACAACGCGTTGTATCAGCGCGCCCCGAAAACCAGCGAGATCAACGAGGACCCAAGGGCCGACCCGCACTTGCGCCCCAGACGTTACGATTTGGTCATCGGCAATCCACCGGGCAACGACGAGTACTCAGGAACGAATCGAAACGAAATCGCGCGCCAATGGGAAGAGCGATTCGGTCACACGGAAGGCGGCTTGATGGATCATCACTGTTTCATCCGCCGGGCCATCGAACTGGCGAACCCGGATGGAGGACGCATTTGCCTGCTTGTGCCGGAGGGTTTGTTGACCCGCGACAACCGCGGGATGCCCGCGTTGCGTCTGGCACTGGCGCGCGGGTGCGAACTGCGTCTGGTCATCACGCTGCCGCGCGCGTTCAAGGACAACAATGCCCGCATGGCCATTGTCTACTTGGTGCGAAGTTCACGCCCCGCCTCCAATCGCAAAACTGTGCTCGCGGAGGTGCGGGAGAAATGGTGGGACGCTGAGGGTAGCGAGCGAATGACTGATTTGTTTGGTGAACTTGAGACTATTGTTGGCCACCACCTCGACTTATAGACGGAGATGGCAGTTCGGTTTCGCTCAGAGCTTCCCGGTCGCTTTGCTCAAGGTGTATTGCGCCTTGTTGAATTGGCCACGGCCTTCAATTAATCCAGCCGCGCGCGGGTCGGGTCCTGTTCGGCCTTGATCGTTTCCAGCACGCCGTCCGCGGCAAATTCCTTGCGCTGTTGTGCGAGTCGCAACCCTTCCTCAGCGGCGGCGAGCGCGCGTTTGACCGTGACGAGAGTTGATCACGACAACGAACGCGTTACGCCAGTCTCGCGGGAACAGCAACACCATGAGTCCGGTCAAGACCGCGCCAACATTGACGATGGCTGGATGGGTATCGCGTTCATCGGCACCTGTACCCAGAGCAGCGACAATAAGGGCGACTGGACAACGATGCCAAAGAAAGTCTGGCAAGCCAGCGCGCGCCTTGGTCGCGGGCGCGGATGCGACGTGGTTTGTCACCGCGCCTACGTTCTATTACTTCGTGGCGGGCTGGTAGTGGATGCCCTCGCCCCAAGCCATCACAATCACCCGATATGGCGAGCGTTTCAGTTCGGGATAGGTGAGTTGAAGGAATTCGGAATCGCCCCAGAACGGCACGCGGTCGTCAATGGGATGCCCCAGTTCGTTTTCATGGCCAGGCAGGATCAGCTCGGGATGAAATCCCCTTGCGATGCGGAGAATCTCGTTCGTCCAGGAGGCCGGCATTAGAACGTCCACGTGATGATGCTTGGCGACCGCGTCTATCCAGATGTAATCCACCATGAACGGCTCTTCGTTAATCTGATCTCCCATGTGCGCGAAAGACAGCCCCTCGGGCGTGATGACAAGGGAGACGTTGTTTTCGGTCCTTTCCATTTGGTGACCGGGATACACCACGACCTTCAGTTCGCGGCTCCCTTTCCGGATGCGCAAGGTCTGCTTTGTGTGCGCCTCGCGTTTGAGGTGGGTGATGGACTTGTGGATGGGTTTGTCGGTCCAAACCTGCGGCGGCGCCACCACGGGCTTGCCTTGGTCAATAAACCATTTGGCGACACCCTCGTCCACGTGGTCGCCGTGGCGATGGCT
>CAYIOH010000650.1:0-2601 GCA_964364975.1 uncultured Bifidobacteriaceae bacterium | reverse complement strand
GACGTCCATGCCCTCGAGGACCTCTCCGAAGACGCAGTACCCGGCGCCGGATCGCGTAGACCACGTGGCGCTCACCTGGAGCGCAGACCCGCGCACCAGCCAGACCATCCAGTGGCGCACGTCCACCAAGATCACGAAAGGCGTCGTTCGCTATCAACTCAAGTCCGCCGGCACTGCGCTCGGTGCGAAAGCAGCCCGGACGAAACGCGCCACTACCGAACCACTTTCCACACCCACGCTCGTCAACGATCCTTTGATCAACCGCCACACCGTCGCCTTGCGCGGCCTGAAGCCGGGCGCGACATACGTCTATTCAGTCGGCGATGGTTCACCGAACGGTTGGACCGAGCCGGCGGAATTCACGACCGCGCCCGCGGGCGCGGCGCCGTTCTCCTTCATCTACATGGGCGACGCGCAAAATGGCTTGGATCGCTGGGGCGTGCTGTTGCACAACGCCTATCGCGCCCGACCCGACGCGGCGTTCTACCTGATGGCCGGCGACCTCGTAAACCGCGGTGCCGAGCGGTGGGATTGGGACAGTTTTTTTGAGAACGCAAAGGGCGTGTTCGACCGGCGGCCCCTGGTGCCCGTGCTGGGCAACCACGAATATCAGGGAGCGCAGCCGCGGCTGTACCTCGCGCAGTTCGCCCTGCCGCGCAACGGCCCTAAGACCATCCCGCCCGAGCGCGCCTACTCATTCGAATACAGCAACGCCAAGTTTATCATCCTCGACTCGAATCTCGACGCGGCCAAACAAACCGCCTGGCTGGAAAAACAACTTGCGCACACCAAGGCGGCTTGGAAATTCGTGAGTTACCATCACCCGGCGTATTCCTCCGGCGGCAACCGTGACAACCTGGACGTACGCAAACTCTGGACGCCGATCTTCGACCAGTATCACGTGGACCTCGCCCTCCAAGGCCACGATCACGCCTACCTGCGCACGTATCCGATGCGCAACCAGAAGCGGGTTGCGGCGGCAAAAGACGGCACGGTCTATGTCATTTCCGTTTCCGGCACGAAGCACTACGAGCAGCCACCGCACGATTACACCGAGGTTGGATTCACAAAAGTCTCGACCTATCAGGTGCTCGACATCCAGATCACCGGCCACCGCCTCGTCTATCGCGCGCACGATGTGGACGGCAAAGTGCGGGATGAATTTGTGATTGAGAAGTGACGGTGCGGCGCGGAGAATGGAACGCGGGACCATTGAAGCCAACAACCATCAAAACCCGATATCCAACCGCGAACGTCCAAGTGACCACATCGGGCATCCTTCGCAGTTGGCGACCGGCCAGTCAGCCCCGGTCCAATTATTGTTCGCTGTGGTGACTCCAAAGCCTTTTCTTTTGAAAACTTTACGACACTGCCCGTTTCTGTCCTTGATTTCCCTGGCCTTGAGGCTGACTCTGTTCCTTGACCGAAATTTGAAAATCGTAAATCCAGAATCGTAATAATGGCCTACAAAGCTCTGACACCACCTGCCGGAGGCAAGATTTCCATCAAGGGCGAAACCCTGAACGTGCCGCACAATCCCGTGGTTCCCTTTATTCGCGGCGATGGGATCGGCCCGGACATTTGGGCCGCGAGCCAGCGGGTGTTTGATGCCGCCGTGCAAAAGGCTTACGGCGGGAAGCGGAAGATCGCCTGGTTTGAGGTGTTCGCCGGCGAGGTGGCGAAGAACAAGTTTGATAACTGGTTGCCCGACGACACCATCGCGGCGTTCAAGGAGTATCTGGTCGGCATCAAAGGGCCGCTGACGACTCCCGTGGGCGGCGGCATCCGGTCGCTGAACGTCACGCTACGCCAGATGCTTGACCTCTACGTCTGCCTGCGGCCGGTGCGATATTTTAAGGGCGTGCCTTCGCCGGTGAAACACCCGGAGAAAGTGGACATGATCATCTTCCGCGAGAACACCGAGGACATTTACGCGGGCATTGATTACCAGGCCGGCTCGGTCGAGGCGAAAAAGATTCTGGAATTCCTGCAAAAGGAACTGCCCGCCGCCGTGAAGAAAATTCGTTTTGCCAACGAGACGCCCGATCAGATCGGCCTCGGCATCAAACCCGTCAGCAAACCCGGCACGGAACGCCTCGTGCGCGCCGCCATCGCCTACGCCATTACCAACAAATCCAAGAGCGTCACGATTGTCCACAAGGGCAACATCATGAAGTTCACCGAGGGCGCGTTCCGCGACTGGGGCTACGCGCTCGCGGAAAAGGAGTTCGCCGCGCAGACGTACACGTGGACGCAGTGGGAGCGCACCAAGAAAGACAAGGGCGAAGAGGCCGCCAACACCGAGCAGGAAGCCGCCCTCGCCGGCGGCCGCGTCCTCATCAAGGACGCCATCGCCGACATCGTCCTGCAGCAGATCCTCACCCGCCCGCGCGACTTCGACATCATGGCCACCCCCAACCTCAACGGCGACTACCTCTCCGACGCGCTGGCGGCCCAGGTCGGCGGCATCGGCATCGCCCCCGGCGGCAACATCAACTACATCACCGGCCACGCCATTTTCGAAGCCACCCATGGCACGGCGCCCAAATACGCCAACCAGGACAAAGTGAATCCCGGCTCCGTCATCCTGTCCGGTGAAAT
>CAYIOH010000649.1:0-2612 GCA_964364975.1 uncultured Bifidobacteriaceae bacterium | reverse complement strand
GGGAATTCACATAATCCCCCTCGGGGCTGTCATCGCAATGCGCCACCGTGTCGGCCTCGACGGAGCCGGGCCGCGAAGAGGTGTCCGGCGGGCCGCCGCGCGGTGGGCACCGCGTGGCGCAGGAGCGTGCCGGGCCGTGTGGCTGAGAGTCCCTGCTTGGGATGCTGCACGCGCGAAGCGCCGCTCGTAATGTTCCAACCATTCGGGCAACGCCGCCTTGAGCAGCTTGCTGCACAACTGGTCGCTGGCCAGCCACACGCTCTTGAGCCCCGGCAACACCTCGACCGGATCGTAGATGATTTTGGGCCCGCTCCGTTTGGCCGGCGCCCTGCGCAGCGGACGGTTCAACAACCGCAGAGCCGATTTGGGACGATACCCGCACAGGGCACAAAACTCAGACAGGATGCGCGGTCTTGTGCGGACGACCGGCCCGCTGATAGGGCCGTGAATGCGAGCCAGACACTCGCGCTTGGCAGACAAACTCATGTTCGTGACTTGGGTAACCACAAATATGAGTCAACGTATCGGCAGACGCCTTGTCCACCTCCCCGTCCCGGTAACATTTAATTTGAGTCAACTCGCACCCACCACCGGCTGCTGATTTGCAGTCAGCGCGCCGCAGGCCGTGGTCAATAGTGGCAGAGGGTTGCCGCTTTGCCACCTGCGCATTGACCGCCACGTCCAGGCGTAACCCTCGCCTACTGCGGACTTGCCGTGCAAACACGGCCTTGCAAAACTGCGCGCATGATTTTCTCCGCGTCGAAAATGTATGTTTCCCGAGCCGCGCATCGCACCGATGTCTGGTGTCTGCTCTGGTCCGCCGCCATGTTCGCTCAGTTGGGCGCAGCGCCTGCCAGCACCGGTGTCGCGGACCCAACCGATTTTCTCCGTCCGATGGTAAAGATAGTCGAAGGCGGCGAGTCCAAGGCGCGACCCGAAGATTGCCGGGCGACGCTGGTCGGGCCGGGCGTGAACCAACCCGATCCGTTCCCCGGCTACGGCGGATTTGTCGGCTGGGAATCGCCGATACGGCTGAAGAACGGCGACTGGCTCGTCGGTTTCAACGCCGGTTACTGGCACGCCTCGGCGCCCACGCCACTGCGTTATCCGGCAAAGACGCTGGAGCAATATCACAAGTTGGGCCTGCCGGCGGACATCGTCGCGCCCACCGGCGGACGCGCGATGATTATGCGCTCGACCGACGAGGGCAAAACCTGGAGCAAACCGGTGACGCTGATTGACACGCCCGCCGATGACCGGCATCCGGCGTTCGTGGAGTTGCGCGACGGCACGGTGCTTTGCTCGATCTTCACCTACTCGGGCGAGCCGGAGAATGGCGATTGGGGCAAAGACTCGGCGCTCGCAGTGCGGGTGCGTCTCATCCGCTCGTTCAATGGCGGGCGCACTTGGGAAAAGAAAAGCCGCCAGTTGCAAACGCCCTTTTCCTACGACGAAACCGACGGCCCGCTCGTGCGCTTGAAGGACGGCTCCGTGCTCGTCGCGATCAATGGCCGCGCGCCCAGCGGCCCGCCGGACCAGGCCGCCGTGCTGCGCTCCACCAATCGCGGCAAGAGTTGGAAACTGCTCGCGACGATCAAAGCCGCGCACGACTTGCAGGAGGTCACCGTGGCCGAATTGCCCGATGGCCAACTGGTGATGATGGCACGACCGGAAGGCGACATCTGCTGGTCACGCGATCACGGGCGCACCTGGACGCCGCCCGTGACTTTCGGCTTCCGAATGTTTGCGCCAAGTCTCTACGTGCTGCGCGATGGCACGCTCGTCTGCCTGCATGGCTCCTACACGCCCGGTCATGGCGGCTTGCGCGTGTTCTTCAGCACCGACGGCGGCCACACGTGGATCGCGCCCGCGAAGGACCACGGCTTTCTCGTGGACAACTCCTACGGCTACGGCAAAGCGATGGAACTGCCCGACGGCTCGCTGTTCATCACCTACCTCAACAGCGGCGGCCATCGCACCCAGGATGCGCAAAGTAATTCGATCCGCTGCCTCCGCCTGCGCATCCGCCCCGATCATTCCGGCGTGGACCTGCTGCCCGCGCCCAACCGATGAGGAAGCGGATTGGTGGCGCCGACACGTCTTCGACGAATTCTGTGCGAATTCTATGCGGGCTTGCCGCGCACGTCCGGGCTTGCAAAACTCCGTCTATGAATTCCTCCGCGTCGCGGAAACTTTTTCCTTGGGCCGTCAAATTCTTCCGCCTCTGGTTGTGTTGCGTTAGTCTGAGCATCGCGTCCAGCGCACCGGCACAAACTCCCGCGGCAAACTCGGAGCCACAGCTTCTCAGCGATCAGCCCGAGTTGATTCTCGCCAGCACGCAAGGTTGGGGCGAACTCGGTTGGAACGTCGCGGCGCATACCGGTGACAAGCCGGGTGAACCGCTCCGCATCGGCGAGCGCGCGTTCGCGAAGGGCCTCGGCCACCACGCCAGCGGTGCGATCACCGTCCTGCTCGACGGCGCGTTCAGCGACTTCGACGCCGAGGTCGGTCTCCAGCCCTGCGCCGCCATCGGCTCGGTGATTTTCCGCGTGATCGTGGACGGCGAGTCACGCTTTGAAAGCCGCGTGCTGCGCTCCAGTGACGCAGCCGTG
>CAYIOH010000648.1:0-2613 GCA_964364975.1 uncultured Bifidobacteriaceae bacterium | reverse complement strand
TGACGCGCCCTACCACAGTCATTCGTGTCCATTGGTGTTCATTCGTGGTTTGATTATGAGCGCCGACGCCCAACACAAAAACCGCACGCTCTGGCTGGTGGGCGCGCTGCACGCGTTCACCCACGTCTATCAGGTCGCGTTGATGCCGCTCTATCTGCTGATCCAGCGCGATTTCAAATTCGCCAGCGTTGCGCAGGCAACGTCGCTGGTGACGATCCTGATGATCGCCTACATCCTGCCCAGTTACGGGCTGGGCGTTCTGGCCGACCGCGTGAACCGCCGGAAGCTGCTCGGTTACGGTTTGCTTATCAACGGGCTGGGGTTTGTCGCGCTTTCGTACGCACCGAACTATACGTTGGCCGTTGCCGCATTGATTGTGGCCGGGGTGGGCGGCAGTTTTTATCACCCGGCGGCCACGGCGATGGTGGCGCGCTTATTTCCCACGAACACGGGCAAAGCACTCGGGCTGACGGGCATCGGCGCGAGCGTGGGATTTTTTGCCGGGCCGCTGTTTGCCGGCTGGCGCGCGGCATCCCTCGAACCCTCGCTCGGCGCCGCAGCGTGGCGACAGCCCGTGCTTGAACTCGGCTTGCTCGGCATCGTGGCGGCGGGACTGTTTGCGTGGCTGGCAACAGACGAAACGCCGCGCGCGGCATCCGAAGCCGGTCCAACGCCACACTCGAAACTTTTCCCCACGACCGCCTTGTGGCTGTGGTTTTTTGCCATGGCGTGCGCGTTCAGTTTGCGTGACTTCACCGGGGCGAGCATGGGCAGCCTGGGTTCACTGTTCCTGCAGAAAGCCCACGGCTACGACACGGAGCAGGCAGGGTTGACGATAAGCGGGCTATTTCTGGCCAGCGCGGTGAGCAACCCGCTCTTTGGCAGCTTGAGCGACCGCGGGCGCAAACGGTGGACGGCGCTGGTGTTATTGGTTGCCGCCGTACTGGTGGCCGTTTTTCCGCACGTGCCAACGGCATGGACGATCCCGGCTTATCTGGTTTACGGATTCTTCTTCCTGGCGAGTTATCCGATGGTGGAGGCGGCCCTCATGCAATCGGTGCCGGACGCGGTGCGCGGACGGGTGTTCGGCCTCTTCATCACCGTGGGCGGACTGATCGGCAACCTCTCGCACTGGATTGTCGGCAACGAAGTCAAACGCATGGGCGACGCCGCGCACGAACCGGCCAGTTACTTCACACTCTACGGCGCGCTGGCAGGGCTGGTGGTGGCGTCGTTGCTCGGTCTGCCCTGCCTGCACGCGATCCGAAAACGTGAGCACTTGGACGAAGGGCCAGCCGTTGAACCGTTAAATCGTTGACCCGTTAAAACGGAATGAAACTGCCAAACTATTTTCTCGCCGATTTGCCGCCGGAAGCGACGCTCACACCGGCGATGGTCGGTGAAGCGTGCCAGACGCTTAAGCGCAATCGCCGGCGTTACCTCGCCGAACGCCCAACGGATAATCTCGTGAAAATATTGAGCGGCGTGGCGGAAGGTTGGATGCAACCGGAAAATCAATTCCGCCAACTCGCGCTTGCACTTGGCCCGGCCCAGACCGGCTTTGGCCATGCGACCCTCGCCAATGGCCTTGATTTGTTCTTCCGCCAACTCACGCGCGACAATCTCCACGCGCTGCTGGCGCAGGACCTCGGCGCCACGGCCCGGTTGGATGAATTCGTTTCCGAGGCTGGTAATAAACGGTCCACGCGCGCCGCGATTGCCACCGGCCCGGAGTTTCTTGTGCACATCGCGGCGGGCAACATTCCGAATCCCGCGCTTACGAGCATGGTTCTGGGCCTGTTGGCGCGCTCGGCCCAATTCGTGAAGTGCGCGAGCGGCGCGTCATTTCTGCCGCGACTGTTCGCCCACTCGATTTACGAGGCCGACGCCAAGCTCGGCGCGTGTCTCGAAGTCGCCGAGTGGCGCGGCGGGAACACTGCACTGGAAACCGCGCTCTTCGACCATGCCGATTGTGTCACCGCCACGGGCAGCGACGAAACGCTCGCGGCCATTCGCGCGAAGCTGCCGACGCGAACACGTTTTCTCGGCTTCGGCCACCGCGTGAGCTTCGGCTATGTGGCGGGCGAGGTTTTGTTCGGCTTGAGCGCGCGGCAAATCATCGCGAGCGCGGCGGCGGACGTGGTCGCGTGGAATCAACTGGGCTGTCTCTCGCCGCACGTGATCTACGTCCAACCCGGCGGCGACATTTCGCCGGAGAATTTCGCCGGGTTGCTAGCCGACGAATTGGAACGGCGCGAAGCCAGCGAGCCGCGCGGCGAGTTGCCGGCGGAAACCGCCGCGACCATTGCGTCGCGTCGCGCGGTCTATGAAGTGCGCGCGGCCCATTCGCCGGAGACGCGGCAATGGCGCAGCCTGAATTCAACCGCGTGGACCGTGGTTTACGAAGCGGATGCGCGCTTCCAAACGTCATGCCTCAACCGGTTCATTTACGTGAAGCCCGTGCGCGATCTGGCCGAGGCGCTGCAAAACGCCGACGCCGTGCGCGGCCAGGTCTCGACGGTTGGCGTGGCGGCGGCACCGCGTGAACCCCAGACGCTGGCGACGCACCTGGCGCGGTGGGGCGGGACGCGAGTTTGCCCGCTCGGCCAGATG
>CAYIOH010000647.1:0-2619 GCA_964364975.1 uncultured Bifidobacteriaceae bacterium | reverse complement strand
GGTTTTTGCCGTGGACCTGCGCAACCACGGCCAGTCGCCGCACAGCGACGACGTGAGCTACGAGGCGATGGCCGCCGACCTGGACGAATTCATGCGGGCGTGCGGATTGACGCGCGCGCATTTGCTCGGCCACTCAATGGGCGGCAAGGTGGCGATGCAGTTTGCGCTGCGCCATCCCGACCGGGTGGAAAAACTGGTGGTGGTGGACATCTCGCCACGCGCGTATCCTCCGCGCCATAGGAGCACCCTCGCAGCGTTGCTGGCGCTGGACCTGCACACATTCCAACGGCGCGAGGAACTCGATGCCGAACTGGCCAAATCCGTGGAGGACGCCGAAGTGCGGCAATTCCTGCTCAAGAACGCCGGACGCGACGCGCATGGCGGTTTTCGTTGGAAAGCCAACATTCGTGGACTTTGGGAAAGTTACGAACGGCTCACCGCGGCGGTGACCAGCGAGACGCCCTGCGACCGGCCGGCGTTAATCGTGCGTGGCGAGAAGTCGGATTTCGTCACGGCGGCGGATAACGACTTGATTCGGCGACTGTTTCCGCGGGCGGAGTTTTGCGCGATTGCCGGCGCGGGACATTGGGTTCAGGCCGACCAACCGGAGGTGTTTTATGCGTCCGTGCTGAAATTTCTGCTTTCCCGAGAAAAAATGCTTTCGCCCCTTGACGACCGGCGTGGGCACTCACATATTGCCTTCCCATTTTCATTGCGGTGCAATTTGCGTATTGAGTCTTATGCCTAAACCGAAGGATCGCCGGTTACCATCGCTGTCTGTTACCCGGAGATCCCGTCGCCGCAACGCCCGGCCCGCCGCAGACTCCTCCAAGCGCGCCCCGCGCCTGAAGTCGCGCAACCGCCACGCTACCCGCTTGCATGGCCGAGTCCTGCCGCGCCCCACCAGCGCGGAGATCGCCGAGAAGGTCAAGGAACTCATCCGGATGGCAGGGGAACAGGGCTATTTGACCTACGGCGATATCCACGAGGCGCTGTCCGCCCATCTGATTTTGCCGGAGGAACGCGATGAAATTCACGTCACGTTGCGCAACCTGGACATCGACATCGTTGACCAGGCGGAGCTGGACCGCGTAAAACAACCCGAGCGGGAGGAAGAGACGGACAAAGCGAGGCTGGACATTCTGGACGACCCAGTGCGGATGTATCTCAAGCAAATGGGCCAGGTGCCGCTGCTTACCCGCGACCAGGAGGTTCAGATTTCGCGGCGGATTGAAAATGCCGAGGCGGAAATCACCAAGATCATCTACAGCCTTGGCTTTGCCGGCAAGGAGCACATCGCCTTGGCCGAGAAACTCGTTGCCAATCCGCCCAAGGAACGCTTTGACCGCGTGATCCTCGAAAAGAAAGTGGATAGCCGCGACCGGCACTTGCGTGACTTGCGCAGGCTCATCCCTCAGGTGCGACAACTTGACCGGCTGGTGGACGAAAAATACGCCGCCTGGCAGAACGCAACGTCCAAAGCCCGCCGTCAGCGGGCGGCCACCGCGTTGGCCAAAGGAGATCAAAAACTACAGAGCACTTTCGCCAAATTCGCCTACAAGCAGAAGGTCATCGAGGAAATGGCCCTGGTCGCCGAAAACATTCACGACAAAATCCAAGCGAGCCTGTGCCTGATTCGTGAATGGGAAAAACCGCCGAAGTCGCCACCGCAACAGGCCGCCATTCAATCCGAGCGGCTCAAGATCCGCGCGTTGGATGAATTTGTGCGCCGGCCGCACAAGGACTACCTCAAGGTGTACGAGCGGTTGAGACGCTGCACCGCCCGGTCCAACCAGGCCAAGACCGAAATGGTGGAAGCCAACCTGCGCCTCGTCATTTCCATCGCCAAACATTACGCCAACCGCGGCCTTTCGTTTCTCGACCTCATTCAGGAGGGCAACATGGGCCTGATGAAAGCCGTCCAGAAATTCGAGTACCGTCGCGGCTACAAGTTTTCCACCTACGGCACGTGGTGGATCCGCCAGGCCATCACCCGCTCCATCGCCGATCAGGCGCGCACCATTCGCATTCCGGTGCATATGATTGACGCCATCAACAGACTGATGCGCACGCAGAAACGTTTGTTGCAGGACTTTGGCCGCGAACCGACGCCCGAGGAAATCGCCGATGAAGTGGAGATGCCTGTGGAGCGCGTTCGCGCTGTGCTGAAGATGGCCCAGCAGCCCATCTCTCTTCAATCCGTCATTGGCGACGGTGACGACGCCGCATTTGGCGATTTCATCGAGGACAAATCCGCCGAAAGCCCGTTGGACCTCACGAGCTTCAACCTGTTGAAGGACAAGCTGGGTGACGTGCTTTGCAGTCTCACCACGCGGGAGCGCAAGGTGCTCGAATTACGCTTCGGCTTGGGCGACGGTTGCCCCCGCACGCTGGAGGAAGTCGGCAAGCAATTCGACGTCACGCGCGAGCGCATCCGCCAGATTGAAGCCAAGGCGCTGCGCAAACTGCGGCATCCCACCCGCATCCGCCAGCTTCAGGGCTTCCTTGAAATCGTGGAACCGGAATAAAGCTGGTAGGGCGCGTCACTCCGTGCGCGCCGGGGTGGGTTGCACGTGGCGGCGGCGCGCGCGGAGTGACGGCGCCCTACCTGTGGTTCAC
>CAYIOH010000646.1:0-2620 GCA_964364975.1 uncultured Bifidobacteriaceae bacterium | reverse complement strand
AAGGTCGAAATGCGCCCGGACAAGAAGCGCGAACAGCGTGCGTTCTTGGTGCCCAGCGGTAAGCACACCAAGCCCCCCGAGGAGGACGAAATATGACTGCCGCACTTGCTCCTTTCGAAGTGCGGCACAGGTGCGGCAAGGTGCGGCAAACCACCCCTTTTTCGGCAGTGCAGCAAAACCATCAAGTGCGGCACCGTTTTGAAGGTGCGGCACCAAGTGCGGCGAAGTGCGGCAAATGGCTGATTATCTTTGTTTTGAGTGCGGCACCAGTGCGGAACTTTCTCGGTTGCTGCAGCTGCTTGCCGCACCTTTGGTACTCCCCCTCCCCTCTTAAGGAGGGGAGTATCAAGTGCGGCAGCTTAGCAACCTCCGCGCACCGAGTGCGGCACTTCAAGAAAGAAATAGGGGTGTCAGGGGGTATCGCATGACCGATAAGCTGATGCTGCTCCACTGCCTCATCTGCGGCTGGGTGTCCGACGAGCTGACCAGTGCCCAGATGAGCGAACGCGGCGTCCCTTGGTACTGCGACAATTGCGGACGGCAGGGCTTGAAGTTCATCCACTTCATCGATGAGGAGCGCGAGCAGGCCCTCGCCGAGTGGAAGACGAGGATTGACCGCTGGAAGGACCGCGCACGATGAGCGGAGAGCGCGAGAAGTCACCAAGCGAACTGGACAACGAGAAGCGCACCAAGGCCGCCCTCAAGGCCGCTGACGCTTTCGAGTTCGGTGGGTGGGACTGGGGTGAGCCCGACGAGGACGATGCCGATCCAGCGGAGCAGGCGATGAGCACCGCTCGGGATGGGATCGACCAAACGCTCGAAGAGCTCCAGCGGTCAATCTGGGACACAGGCGCGCAAGCCGGCGCCCGCGGAGTTCCGCCGGGCGCCGCATCGGGAATCTCGCCGCGCGATTCGTCAATCACCTGCGCGGTTTCGAGCAGCAGCGCATTGTAGGATTTGAAAATGGTCCGGGGCCGGGCGGGTTCGGCGGGCAACGTTTCGAAGCTGCCGGCACGCCAGGCAAGAATTTTTTGAAACGCCTCCTCGGAGCGCGCGCCGTCGGTTTCGGCGTCAATCAAATCGCCGTTGTTGATCCAGATTTTGCCGGTGAGCGGGCCGTTGGTGATGCGCAGGGTGGAGGAGCTTTGCGAAATACATTCTAGCTGGATGAGGTCCACGAGGCTCTTGCTTTGTACGCCGCGGAAACCGGGTTCGGATTCGGGGCCGAGGAGCGACTCGATACATTCGAGGAACAGTTTGATTTCCTGTTCCGACGCGGGCTTCTGCCAGAACTGATCCACGCCCAAGGCATAAATGCGCGAGCGGAATTGTTCGTCGGCCACCGAGGTGAGCACGACGGTGCGCAACGCGGGATATTTGCGCCGCACGATGGAGAGCACCTGCAAGCCATCCATCTTCGGCATTTTCAAATCACAGATGAGCAGCCGGAACTCGTGGGCTTCGAGCATCGCCATGCCGCGCGCGCCGCTGGTGGCGGTGTGGATTTCCGGCTTGCTGGAGAGTTGCCCGAGAATCTCACGGTACATGTCAAGCACGTCCGGATCGTCATCCAGCAGCAGGATTTTATGGCGTTCGTCCATTCGCGTTGGTGTTTCAACCGCTAACTCTGACATTCAAAAAGTTCAAGCCTGAAAACAGGCTCTGGTCAGCCGCTTTCAAAAGCAAGTGATATTCCGCAACCGCGATGGCGGGGGGATTATTTGCGCGCCGGTTCGCTGCCGGACCAAACGCATGTTGCGAACGCGGCTACCCCCGCGGGAAAAGCCTCCCACCGAATCGGTACGGGGCAGTGGCGTGGACATCCAGTCCACCGATGAGACAACTCATCGCGCAAGCCATGACGCGACAGATTTCCGGCGTCGGGCTTTGCGTGTCCGCCGCGTTGCCATCGCGTCAAACACCGGTCACCCCGCCCGTGCTGGCATGTTTTTTGCGCCAGGCCTCACTCGAAATCGTTTACGCGAAGCTGTAATTGAATGAATCGTATTCTCAACGCCGAGCAAAGCGGACCGAACGGGCCGTCGGTTCCCCGCCGCCTGGCGTTGGGGCCGGCTCAAATTGATGACAAGCCATGAGTGCCGTCTCCCAAAGTATGAAATTCAAGTTGGTCGGGTTCCTGAGAGGTCTTTTGCGGAAGTCCGACGTGAACGGTACCACGACACCGGAGACCACACTCGACAAACCCGCCACCGCTGCCAACGTCTCCCCACCGGCCAAACCCGTTCAAGCCGCCCTGCCAGCCGGCCAAAACGGCAACGGTAATCGCGTTGAGATTCCTCTGCCGGTGATCCTCGCCATGCTGCCGTTGAAGTTGCGGGGTCGCGTTGTCCAGAAAGCCGATGTCACCGACCTCAAGGTCCCGGTGGCGATTGACAAAATTCTTTCTCAGCTCGGCAGCGGCGTGGTGAAGGTTGCGTTCGGCGAAATTCGTCAGGCGGCGCCGCGCGTTTTTTCTGCGAGCGCGAGTTGCGACCACGAGGGAGTGATTCTGCCTCTGTCGGAAATTCTGGCGCGGCTCAATCCGGCATTGCTGGGGCGACGACCCGCTCAAAAGCGGGTAAACGTGCCCGCGGAAATCACCAGCCCGTTTGGCGCGCAG
>CAYIOH010000645.1:0-2623 GCA_964364975.1 uncultured Bifidobacteriaceae bacterium | reverse complement strand
TTCAAAACGGACAAGCTCGTCGTGTGGGAGTACGTGGCGAACGGCCTTCAGTACATCAACCCCGGCACGAACCCCGTGGTCAAGGTCACGCTGGACAGCAAGGCGAAGCGAATCGCCGTCCAAGACAACGGTCGAGGAATGGATTGGGCCGGCCTTCACAACTTCTTTGTGATGCACGGAGAGAATCTCGACCGGAAGGAAGGGCGGATCGGGCGCGGAATGTTCGGCACGGGCAAGTCAGCGGCGTTCGGGATCGCCGGCCTGCTCAGAATCACGACCGCCAGGAACGGCAAGCGATCGATGGTTGAATTGAAACGGTCGGAGATTGAGAAGATGAAATCGGATGACCCGATTTCGGTCAAGGTGTTGGAAAGGGAAGTGACAACCTCGGCGGCCAACGGAACGCTCGTTGAAATCGAGGACGTGCATCTGAGGTCGTTGGATCAAGCAGCGATCATCCATTTCATCGAACGCCACTTGGCACGATGGCCCAAGAACACGACGGTTTTCGTGAACAACCACGAATGCGAGTTCAGCGAACCACCCGTCGCCGCCGATTATCGATTCACACCGGAAGAAAATGTTCGTCAACTTCTCGGGGACGTAGAACTCGTCATCAAAGTCTCGAAGACACCGTTGGACGAAGACGGGCGGGGCGTGTCGGTTTACTCCAATGGCAATTGGCACGAAACAACACTGGCTGGCAGTGAAGGCAGGGAGATGTCGCAGTACATCTTCGGCGAGATTGATGTGCCGAGGCTCGACGAGGACAAATCTCCGATAGCGCCCTATGATGTGAGCCGGTCGATGCGGCTCAATGCAGAGAATGAAGTGGTTCGGGCAATTCATGTCTTCGTGGGCACCAAGGTCGAAGAGGTCCGCCGTTCGTTGCTTGACGCGGAACGAAAGCGAAAGACCGAGGAAGAGGCCAAGAAATTGGCCCATCAGGCGACCGAGATTGCACGGGTGATCAACGATGATTTTGACGCGTTCCGGCAGCGAGTCGCGAAGGTTCGCGCCAAAGCGCGCGGAGCTACGGATTTCAATCAAACGAGCCCGGACGCGGGCAACGAGGACGACGACCTCATCTTCGGCTCGGAACTGCCAGCGAAGAAAATTTCCGATCCCACCACGCCTACGCCGGATGATGCACCACCGGACGTACCATCCCCTGATGAACCGCAGCCGCGCGAAGTGAATCCGAATGTTGAAGCTGCCACAACAGACTCTCCGAAGCTGGGTCGGTCTGGCGGAGGCGCAGGGGGCAGACGCAAACCAGCAGGCGGGTTCCAAGTTCAGTTCCGGGACATGGGCGAAGCGTCGCACCGGGCGGAGTACAGGTCGGACGAGCGCACGATTTATATCAATCTCGAACACCCGCAGGTTGCGGCTGCCCGCGGCCTGGGTCCGGTGGAGGACCCCATATTCCGGCGACTTGCCTACGAAGTCGCCTTCTCGGAATACGCGATTGCCTTGGCGCAGGAGCTTGCAAAGCGAGACGAGTATCGCGATCCCACTGACCCCATCTTTGATATTCGTGAAACCTTGAATCGAGTTGCCCGAAAAGGGGCCAACCTCTACGCGCAATAGACCGGCGGTGGCGTCGGCGTATGGGAATATTGAACTATCCAAGACCCGGCCAACGAATCGCTCCCGCGACGCTCAGGGAAGTTCTCGCCATTCCGGTGCCCCTGGAGTTCAAGGACATCACGGCAGGACGCTTCGAAAAGCTTGGGGATCTTGACGAAACCGTTTGGCAACATGCATCCGCCATTACCTGCAATCGTCTCGCCAATCTCGTCTTGCTTCAGGTCAAACGGAGCGTTAGCCGGTTGTGTGACCGTGTGAAAAGTCCACCATTGCCTAAGTTACACCGACCGCTCCCACTCTCCGCCCTGGAGATCGAAGTCCGCACCGTGAACTGCCTCAAGCGTCGCTTCCGAGAAGATTTGCGTCCTCTGAACGATCTTTGTATCCGCGACCTTCTGATGCTGCCGGGCTTCGGCATGCATGCTTTGTTGGACTTTCTTGTTTCTCTTGAGAGTGTCATAGAAAGGCCGGACCAATTCGCGCAACTGGAATTGGAAGGTGTTGGCGCAGCCAGCACGGACCCGATGCCAGCCAGCGAACTTCCTTCGGAATTTCGGGTCGAGATTTCTCGCTTTCCGAGAAAGGGACACAGAATTGCGCCGCGCACCCTCGCCCACATCCTCGACGCTCCAGCGAAAGACCGGCGCATGGGTAGTGTGAAGTTCCTCGATCTGGACGAATCTGTTTGGGAAAAGTTTGAACCCAAGACCTGCCGCAAACTCGCCGCGGAGGTCATTTGTAGAGTCAAGAAGTTTCATTCCGCTCTTCGCAGTGAACTTGGCGGCACACGGCTGCCAATGCCGCGAACGAAAGGCAAACCGGCAGTTCTCCAACTCCAACGGCGCACGTTCAACTGCCTTAACAATGCCGGGCTGTTGGAAGACCCTGCGCGACTGGCGGAGACGACCTTCCGCGAACTGTTTGAGATGGTAGGCTTCGGCGATATATGCCTCGTGGACCTGCTGTGCGCACTAGAGTATTTACATAAATGATGTAGCTTGACTTGGAAGGAGTGAGATGCCAGGATGGGTCA
>CAYIOH010000644.1:0-2626 GCA_964364975.1 uncultured Bifidobacteriaceae bacterium | reverse complement strand
GCTTTCGCTGCTCAACCGGCGCGGCGACTCTTTCGGCTGGTTGACCAAACCGCGTTCGCGTTCGTGTTGGAGAAACGACATGAGGTGCTTCAACTCGACTTGCTTCCAATCCGTCAGTGCGTTCTTGCCCGCCCACGAGGTGAACTTGCCCAGCAACCCGGCGTAAGTCTTCGCCGTGTTGTCCGACTGCCCGCGCTCGTGGCGGAGGTATTGCAGAAAATCTTCGACGAGAGTTTGCATCAGACCACGGCTGTTGCCGTTGGTCGCCGACGGCTTGGCTGCGGCAGGCAAAGCGACCCAAGCCAGTGCTCAATCCGCTCCCGGGCCATCAGCCGATGGGCGCGGGTGAAGGGATTCCACGGCTCACGCCGCCCGTGGGGATGAACCCGTACGGCCCAAAGTGCGCCTTGCCAGTCGCGCAGCGAAATCTTGAAGCGCACGCCGTTGGCCGGATTCACGACGGCCAGTTCGCGCTTCTCACGGAGCAATTCAAATGTTGGGCTGACGTGCTGTTTCATGACTTTTTCGCGTCAATCACCCGTTTTTGATGGTCCAGCAGTTTGACGATGAAAGTTCCATCTTGAAATTGATGCCGCTCAAATCTTGATCCCGCCCTGAGAAGCGACGCCGTCCAGGCTGGGAACGAAGTCAAAACTTCTTCGGTCAACTCAAACTCCTCAACATGCACAGGGTATTTCCCTTCGATTTCAGGATTGGCGATTAAGTTGAACTCCGCAGCGGCTTGGGCCAGTTTCGCGAGAGTCTCCGGCGAAAACTTTGCGGCTATTCTCAAATCCAGATTGCTCATGGGAATTTCAACTCCGGCAGTTTGCCAATGACTTTCAACGTCTCCACGCTCACTTGAACGACCTGACCGATGAGGCGCACGATGTATTCCTCGTCATCCAACCGGTTCGGGTCGCTGATGATTTCCTCGTCGGCGTCGCGGGTGACGCGGTATTGGTCAATGACCCATTCCAGCGCGCTGCGATTGCCGAGGCGGTAATCGAACACTTCCTCCGGGATGCCCGCCAGCGTGAGCCAGTCGTTGTAGATGATGGCCGAGCGATCCTTGGTGAGCTTCATCGTCTCGACGCGCCAGTTCAAATTGGCTTCCTTGTTTTCGATGCGCTGGAGGGGAAACTCCGGCTGCTCCTCGTAGTTCACGTGCAACTCGGCCAGCCGTTTGCCGGTTTTGACGAAGGCCCAGAACGCTTCCGCGTCTTGTTTGATTTCTTTGGCCGTGCGCTCGTCGCCTGTGTTGGCGGTGCAATCCAGCGGTCGGGAAACGACGCCGGCGGCGAGGAATGGGATGCGGGGCAAATCGCGCTTCAGGTTCTCCGCGTAACGCGCGCGATACGCCGGGTGGTGCAGCACGGCATAGACGTAGTGGAAAATGTCCAGCCGCTTGATCGAATCGTCATCGAAGTGATTTTGGAAACGGGTAACAGCTTGGCCGGTAATGTTGTCGCGGCGGTCTTTGCCATCGTGGGAATAGGTGAACTCCGGCAAACAGTAAGTTGCGCAGCCAAACCCGCCTGCAGAAACCAAATTCGGAATCAAGTTTGTGGCGAAACACGCGAATGGTCGCTCAACAGTCACGTTGACACAAATCATCGGATTTTCTTCGTGCGATTTCTTGGTGGGATAGATTGCGCCAAACAAGCTGGGACGATCAACAAACAGACTGTCGTAATACAACGACATTGCTGTGAAAGGCCGGTAAATTGATTTCCCAATTCGCCTTGGTGAAAACTGTGCTTCGCGTGCATCTACATCCACCAAATGTCGCTTCAAGGTTTCACTCCACTTTACCTTGTCGGGGTTTACGAAGCTGTCGAGATATTGAGCAAGCAACTTCGGGTCGGTCGGTGGCTTGGCTTTGGTTTTCCAACGGTGGAGTTCAGCGTTGTAGTCGTCCGCAAATTGTTCAACGCGCTTGGCGAGTCGTTCCGCGTCGAAGTCATAGACCACGTCATCGCGATTCGTGGAAACGCCGAGCGAATAGGTTTTGAAGATGACCGGGAGGGAGGTGCCGGCCTTGGCTTCCTTGCTGGCAATGGGCAGGAACTCGTCAAACTCCTCGTCGTTTTTGCTCGTGAGCCAGTTGTGTTTGGCGTCGGGCTTGAGTTGTTTCCAGTTCACGCCCGCCACGGATGCCTTGGCTTCCAAGAATTCGTATTTCTCCTCCTTGCGCCACGGCACCGGCACGGCGTGGTAAAAAATCTTCGCGGGCTTTCGCTCCGCGCCCTTCGCTTTCGGCAGCTTGATAAAGAGGTTGATGCTCACGCCCACTTGGATGCCAAAGACGTTGTGCGTAGTGCCGGAGAGCTTGGGGTTCTTGCGCACGTTGCCGCCAAGGTCGAGCACGTAAATCAAATCGAAGTCGCGCGCCAGATGTTTGCGCATCCCGTCAAAAGTTTTCTCGGTGACGAAGCTGTTGTTGTTGACGTAGCAAACCACGCCCTGGTCGCCGATGCGGTCGGTGGCGTAACGGATGGCTTTGATGTACGGATCGGCGAGTTTGCGGAGCAGCGTGGCCTGGGAATCCGCGCCGTAGGTGGAACTGACGCGCCGATCCAGTTCGGGATATTTGCGGTTCTTGTTGTTGTCGTTTTCGTTGATC
>CAYIOH010000643.1:0-2631 GCA_964364975.1 uncultured Bifidobacteriaceae bacterium | reverse complement strand
CTGACGTTCGCACCCTTGAGATTGACCGTGGGCGAGATCGCGGCGGCGCGCGCCACCGCGCCCAGCAGCCAGGCGTAGCGCGCCTTCAGCGAAACGTCGCCCAGCCACATCTCGCGGAAGAGACGATTTGCCAGCCAGACCCAGCCCACCGCCAGCAGGCCGACGCCGATGAGGATTTTGCCGACCGGATAGGCGTCCCAGATGTTGATGAAGACTTCCTGCGGGTAAATCAGGTAATCCACCGCCACGGTGTTGAAGCGCGACCGGAACTCGTCGAAGAAGAAAAACTCGACCGCCAGCAGAAAGATTTGAACGGCGGCGATCAGCACCAGTACGCCGAGCAACAACCGCCGATGCCAGCGCGTCGAAAACCACCGGCTGCGGATGACCACGAACCACGCCAGCAACGGCAGCATGAAAATCAGCGCGACAAACGTATCGCGATGCAGCCCGGAGAGAAACGCCCGCACCAGTTCGTCATGCGAGGCGACTCCGGACTTGAACTCCAGAATCAGGGCAAATCGCAGGGCCGTCCAAGCGAGGAGCAAGGACAGACTCCAGAACGCGGCGAACCCGTAGCGGGACATCCGCCATCGGGGCAACGGTTTGAGTTGGCTGTTCATTTCGTTTGAGTTGACGCCCGACGGGCCTCTGCGGCCGGTTCGCGCGCCGCGCACACTTCAGACAGTGGCAGAATACCGAGGTTCAATCTCTTGTCGAATGGGTTTAACCGTCGGGCCGGGTGTTCGCTCGCCTCGGACAGAGACACGCCGAAAGATTTCTGTTGAAAACGATCCCCGCACTCGCTAAGCAGTTGCCGGCGGTGAGCGCCGTTGGGAGGTGGGTTTCCGCCGCGGCTTTCACCCGTTGAACCCTGAACTGTTTGGATCATACAAATGAATTGTTCATACATCGGACGGCGCCCGATTACGCTGGGGGCCGTGGTTGTCCTCCTCACCCTTGTGGCACGCCCGGCGCTCGCCAGCGAAAATGTCCCGCACGCGCCTTTTGGCGCGTGGGCGAACCTGCCCGTCCGCGGCCAGTTGGAAGCCGGCCTCGTTTACCAGGAATCCGAGGCTTACTACTTCTGGGATGCCAGTCGTCGCTACAAGGCCGACTACGAGATGAAGGGCGAACACTACGGCACTGATATCAACCAGGGTTACCTGACCCTGCAATACGGCATTACCGAGAAATGGGCCGCGGACCTCGCGGCCGGCTACACCACCGTCGGCTGGCGCTACTTCTCGAACTTCTCCACCAGCGGCGCGTCCCAATCCACCAGCGGCATGATGGACATTGCGCTGGGTGTGCGTTACCAAATCTGGAAGGAAGGCGAAGACAACGCGGCCTGGAAACCCACGCTGGCCTTTCGCGCTGGCGCGGTTCTGCCCGGCTCGTTTGATCAGCAATTCCCGTTCGCGCCCGGCATCAGATCGGCGGCCATTGAACCCGGGTTGGTCGCGCGGAAACACTTCGGCTGGCAGGGTTTCGGCGCGTATGCCGACGGCCTGTTCCGCTGGAACAAAACCTCCGCCAACGACCAATACATCGTGTCCGTGGGCTTCTTGCAGGAAATCAAGAACTGGCAACTCAACGCCGGCTACCGCCACCTGCAAAGCATCAGCGGCGACGACCTTCATTTCGATTCAGACACGCGCCTGATTGATTACCCGCGTGCCCTCCGCGAGAACAACGATTCCATCGAAGCCGGGTTCAGCTACACCACGCCGAAGCGGCAGATATGCTTCAGCTTCTATTCCCGGACGGTGTTTGACGGCGCGAACACCGACAAGAAGTTCTGGGTCGGCGGCGGCGTTTCGATGCCCTTCACACTGGTGAAGTCCAGGTAGCCGGCGTTTCGCATGGTTTCCAGGCGGAGGATCATAGCGCGGCTGACGCCGCAACCAAAGATGATGTTTGGAACAAGACGTTACAGGTGGCAGGTTGAAAGTTGCAGGTCGGTCCGACCTGCGCCAAGCGACTTGCAATCTGTAACTCGCAACTTGCGACCGGAAAAATCTTCGCAAGGTGTGACAATGTTTGGAGATGGCACTCCGGGGGTTTCCGCCCGATTTTTTCCGACCCGCCCACCTTACTCGAATTCCAACGTTGCCCCGCCTGCTCCGCTGGCCTGGGCGGGTGCACCTCGCGGCGCTATCAAGCATCTTCCCTTTCTGGCATTGCTGACTGGCCTGACCTCGATTTGCTCGGCCCAATCCACCAACTCGTTTCCGCTCTGGACGGGTGGTGCACCCGGCGCGCTGGGCAACGCGGACAAAGACATTCCCACGCTCACCGTCTGCTTGCCCGCGCCGGCCAAGGCCACCGGCGCGGCTATCGTGATCTGTCCCGGCGGCGGGTACGGCGGCCTGGCCGACCATGAAGGAAGTCAATACGCGCGCTGGTTCAACGAACTCGGGATCGCGGGTTTCGTGCTGAAGTATCGTCTCGGTTCCGCGGGTTACCGTCATCCGGCGATGTTGCAGGACGCCGCCCGCGCCGTGCGCACCGTGCGCGCCCTCGCCGATTAGTGGAAACTCGACCCCAATCGCATCGGCATCATCGGCTCATCCACCGGCGGGCATCTCGCCTCCACACTACTCACACACTTGGACGCTGGCAAACCGG
>CAYIOH010000642.1:0-2641 GCA_964364975.1 uncultured Bifidobacteriaceae bacterium | reverse complement strand
GCCGTGCTGCCATCTGTGCATGGCGAAGCAAAACAGCAACGTAACGGAGAAGCGAACATCCTCCACGAAATCCAGCGCATCGCCAAGAGCATGAGCGGCACGAATTGGGAAGAGAAGAAGGCCGCAATTTTGGCCTTGCTCTCCGACCAAGCCGCAACAGGCGTGTCGCTGAACGCCTGATTCGCGCCGTGCATCCACAAGTTGTCGGTGCCGTTCGGAGCGCGGGCTTCAGCTCAACTTTATACACATTGGTGACACAGTAATGGCTGCCGATTTCATTGGAGGCGCTGGTGAGCCAGCAGCAGTCCCAGGTTGGAAAATCCCTGGCCAATCACCTCAGCCCCCGGCTCGCCGTCGCTCTTGCGGAGCAAGGCTCCCCCCAGTCTGGCCAGCCAGTGCGTCGCTTGTCTGACGTCAGGTTGAGTTGGGTCTTCCGTTTTTTTTTATAGCAACGGAGGATGGCCAGCTCTTCCTCTGAAAAAACCGTGGTGGCGGGAAGGTTCGGCGTCTCCCGGTTCAATTTGATCAACATTAAAGTTCGCCAACCCACGATCAGATCAAAGGCCAGAGCGCGCTGCAAATGCAAAGCCCTTCCAAACTCCCGTTTTTCGACCCGGCAACCGGTCTTGAGAATGCGATGCCATTCTTCGATCCGCCACCGCAGGCAATACCACTGGACTTTTTCCACCGCCTGCTCCCAATTGCGGATCGGCAAGTCCGTCAGAAGCATCCATTCCAAGGGCTCTTCTCCCTCCGGCGGATCGATTTCTTTGACCCAAAGCGCGGAGAGTTTCAACCCGGGCCAATGCCGCTTCAGACGCACGGCCGACGCACTGATCGTGACCTCGGCCCAGCGCACTTCCAGCACGGCTTGACGGGCCGCCCGTCCGGCGCGTCGCGGCACCGACAGAGGCATTTGGCCGCGCACCGGTTGTTGGGCCATATACTCCCAGAGCTTGGCTTGTTCTTGGAGATGGCGGTCGTGCTGGGCGCGCACCAGCACGTGCAGATTCTCCGGCCCGATCAGCGCTTGATCGAACACTTCGTAGATGTCCGACTCCCGATCTCCCATCTCCACGACCGTGGTTTGGGGCATGCGACGGGCCATGTCGGCGGCCCGGTTGAGGCTTTTGACCCAGCGGGCACTCTCTTTTTGATCCAGCGATTTGGCGTTGCGGCCCACTCCCTCATCCGCCTGGGGCTCCCGCCCCCAGCACTGGGCATCCACCACGCCCAAGGGAACCCCGGCGCGGTTGATGGCCAGCGTCGAGTGCAGGTGCAAACCCAGGCTCCCCTCATGATTGATCTGTCCGAGCCCTTCGGTTTGCTTGAGCCCGCTGTAGTTCAAGCTGGTGGTGTCCTGCGCCAGCAACACCAAGGACTCCGCGGCCATCCGTTCCACCGTGCGTGCTTGGTGGCCCGCCAGCAAAGCGCCCAAATCGATTTGGCCACAGGCGTGTGTTAAGAGCCGATAGCTTCCATGAACTTGACCCCATCCCTGGAAACTCTGGGCGTAGCTCTTCTCCGGATGATGCCACCGGCCTTGCAGCACTTTCACCGCCCGGGCCTCCAAACGCTTGTCTCCCAAATCCAATCCCGCCATTTCTTCGGCGGCCCAGTCACTGGACTCCAGACCTTCGAGCAACGAGCGGGCGGCCACCAACTGGACCGGCTCCCTTTGCAATTGCTCGCGCGCTTGGCCTTCCAGCGCGTACACATAAATATCTTTCTGCTGCAGAGGATTCACTTCCTGGGGTCCCTTGCGCCCGCGGCCTTGACTGGTGCCGATGAGCTGCCAGTTGGCCGCCCGGTAGCTTTGGCCCGTGAACTGATGGCGATCAATAAAACTCTCCACCAACAAGGGCCTGTGCTCATAGCGCTCCTGCCAATCCGGGCCGACCTTCTGCAAGGCCATCGCCATCACTTTGCTGGCCAGATTGGAACATCGCACTTCCTTTCGAATCAACAGGCGCGCGAGTCCAATGACCCGATGTAAATTGGCCCGGCGAGCCCGGCTATTCCAGCCAATCCATTGATCCCGCGGCCCCAGATGCCAGGCCGGAGGACCAAATCCGATCGCGCCCAACCAGCCGTGAGCCGATCCGATCAAGTAGCGCAACTGGCTGCCGACCAGCGGAGCGTCTTTGAGGGGATGCTGCTGCACGATAAATTCATTCCACAATGGGCTCAAAGGATCCTCCCAACCCGTGAGCAGATGCAGATAAAGCCCTTGCATCTCATGCACTCGGCTAGCCAAGGGCCCAACCGGGGGCAAACTCTGCCCGCGGGAGGCCAGCCGCCGCGGTTGCCCGGCTTGCGGCCCCCGCGCGGGAGGCAGTTTCACATGGCCAGCCTTATCCAACTTGCCCAGTAAATCCCGGGCTTGGGTCACCTTCGGTTGGCCATCGGCCTTGCACCATTTGAGCTCCCGGCAAATATGTTGAGCCAGCGCGGTGCGAGAAGGCAGCGGGGGCTGTTGACAAAAGTGATTCAGTTCCTCGAGAAACTCCACACTCAGGAGTTGCCCGCCGACGCGCAGGGTTTTCATCATCGGCCAACCCTGAGCTCGGGCGAATCCGATGTCTAGGAAAAATCTTGTGTATAAAGTTGAGGGCTTGACGGCGCTTTCCATTCGGCCGCG
>CAYIOH010000641.1:0-2646 GCA_964364975.1 uncultured Bifidobacteriaceae bacterium | reverse complement strand
GGAGATTGCCTCGCCCGGTTACTACGCGGTCAGACTGCCGAAGCTCGACACGCTGGTCGAACTCACGGCCACGCCGCGCGTGGGCGTCCATCGTTACACTTTCAGCCAGGGCAAGACGCCGCATCTGATGCTCGATGTGATGAACGCTCTCGGTGGCCACAAGAGCCGCGAAGGAAAGTTGCGGGTCCTGCCCGAGGCCAAAGAGGTTGAAGGAGCGGTGCGGACATTCGGAACTTTTGCCGGACGCTACGGTGGGATCAAGGTGTACTTTGTCGCCCGCTTCAGCCAACCGTTCGCCTCGTTCAACACCTGGCAAAACGATACGGTTTTCCCCAGCCAAACGACGGCCGAGGGCGATGGCGTCGGCGTTGATCTGGGATTTGCGGCTGCGAGCCAGCCGCAGGTGGTCACGCTCAAACTGGCGATTTCCTACGTGAGCATCGAAAACGCGCGGGCCAATCTGGAAGCGGAAGCCGGCGCAAAAGACTTCGATCAGATTCTCGCCGAGGCGCAACAAGCTTGGGAGGACAGGCTCTCCCTGATCAAAGTTCAAGGCGGCACGGAAAAACAGAAGACCATTTTCTACACCGCGCTTTACCGCGTGTTCCAGATGCCCACCGTCTTCAATGACGCGAATGGCGAGTACCTGGGTTTTGACCGGAAGGTTCACCAGACCTCGGACTTCCAGTACTTCACGGACCTCTCGCTCTGGGACACGTTCCGCACGGTGCATCCGCTCTACTCGTTGATTGCGCCCAAGGATCAGCGGGACATGGTGGTGTCGCTCGTGAAAATGTTGGAGCAAGGCGGGTGGCTGCCGCGCTGGCCTTCGGGCCACGGCTACTCGAATTCCATGCTCGGCACGCCGGCGGACATCGTGATTGCGGAGTCGTATCTGAAGGGCATCCGGAATTTCGATGTGGAACAGGCTTATCAAGCAATGCGGCGCACGGCGCTGGCACCCACGCCGCCGGGCGCGGCTTTCTCCGGGCGGGAAGGCGTGGAGGACTATTTGAAATACGGGTATTGTCCCTCCGGGCGCATGGAGGAGAGTGTGTCTCGAACCATGGAATTCGCTTGGGCCGACCATGCAATTTCGCTCCTGGCGGAAGCCCTCGGCCATCCCGAAGACGCGTTGCTGTTCCGGGAACATTCGCGGTTCTATCGGAATCTTTGGAACACCAACACGCAGTACTTTCAGCCACGCGATGCGCAGGGAAAATTCTTCGAGCCGTTCAAGCCGCTGCTCCTGACTTACATGGATCGCGGAGGCAAGTTCACGAAGGACTACGTCGAAGGCAGCGCGCTGCAATGGCGTTGGGCGGCGCCGTTCGACGCGGAGGGGTTGATCTTCCTGTTCCAGAGCCGCGATTACTTCGTCGAGGAACTCAACAATTTCTTCGCCAAGTCCGATCTGGCGATGGGCGCTTGGACTCCCGGCTCTTATTACTGGCATGGAAATCAACCTGACATTCATGCCGCCTATCTCTTCAATGACGCCGACCGGCCCGATCTCACGCAAAAGTGGTCGCGCTGGATCCTGGACCACAAGTACGGTGACGGCTACGACGGGTTGGATGGAAACGATGACGCCGGGACGCTTTCGGCCTGGTATGTTTTCAGCGCGCTGGGCTTCTACCCGATTGCCGGCTCGGACAAATACCAACTCGGCGCACCGCTGTTTGAGAAGGCGGAAGTGAAGTTGAAGAACAACCCGCTCGTCATCATCACCGAGAACTACGCGACCAACCACTTGTACGTGCAGAAAGTGTGGTTGAACGACACTCTCCTCAACCGCACGTGGATCAGGCATGCGGAGATCGAGAACGGCGGTTTGCTGCGTTTTGTGATGGGCGCCGAACCGGCGCGGCGCTGAAATCGCATCCCCGAATTGTGGCAGCAGCCATTTGGCGCATGGTTGGCGACGGCTTTGAGGCCGTTGCGCAACGGCGTTGAATCCCCTCTTAACAAGTCGTTGACCGATCAGGGGCCGGGAGTTAGCGTCGTTTTGCCTGGTTGAGCAGGGGCTCAGTTATGAATCCCGCCACACCCAATTTTACCACGACGCACTGGAGTGTAGTGCTCGCGTCGGCGCAGGGGGACTCGCCGCAAGCTGCCTCGGCCTTGGAGCAGTTGTGCCGCGCCTACTGGTATCCGCTCTATGCCTTCGTGCGACGCCAGGGCCGCAGCCCGCACGACGCGGAAGACCTCCTGCAAGCCTTTTTCGCCCGCCTCCTGGAGAAGAACTTCTTGGGCAACGTGGACCGGTCGAAAGGCCGTTTCCGCTCATTCCTGCTGGCCGCACTGCGGCACTTCCTGGCCGACGAATGGGACAAAGCCACGACCGACAAGCGCGGCGGCTATGTGCGATTCCTTTCGTTGGAAGATGGCGCGGCCGAGGGCCGCTACTGGGAGGAACCGGCTTCGGACCTGACGCCGGAGAAACTTTACGAACAGCGCTGGGCTTGCGTGCTGTTGGAGCAGGTGATGCAACGGCTCGCACAGGATGCCGCAGAAGCCGGCAAAGGCCATTTCTTCGAGGCACTGAAACCATTTCTCGTCGGCGAAAGCCATTCTGTGAGCTATGCGGAACTGGCGGTCAAGTTTGATGTCAGCGAGGCGGCGCTCAAGATGAAAGTCCAGCGG
>CAYIOH010000640.1:0-2648 GCA_964364975.1 uncultured Bifidobacteriaceae bacterium | reverse complement strand
TTCGCTCAAGTGCGATGAAAAACCTTTTGGGACAGTTTCACTCCGTGCGCGCCGCCACCCAAGGGCTGCAGATGGAACGGCGCGCACGGAGTGACGCGCCCTACCTCGCAGGCTTTTCCACTTTCAACGGTGGCCATGTCTGACCGATTCGCACTTTCTCCCTTCGAGTTCTTCGTGCAGCGCACTCGCACGCGCTTCCCGTTCCGTTACGGTATCGCGAGCATGACGGATGTACCGCACCTGTTCGTCCGCACGCGAGTCGCCGTCGGCAACAAATCATCTTTCGGTCTCACGTCCGAAGGATTGCCGCCAAAGTGGTTCACGAAAAATCCGGCCACAACATTTGATCAAGACCTGCCCGAGATGCTCGAAGTCATCAGCCACGCGGCCAAACTCGCGGAGCAAATCGCGCAAACGCCGGTGACATTTTTTGACTTCTGGCGCGAGTTGTATCGGCAGCAATGTGAATGGGCAAAGTCCCGCTCGCTTGCGCCATTGTTGGCGAACCTCGGCGTGAGCTTGGTCGAACGCGCGGTGCTGGATGGTTTATGCCGGCTCGCAGAGCAACCTCTGCATCGCCTCGTCGCGGCCGACCGACTCGGGCTGCGTCTGGGAGAAATCTACGCCGAGCTGGGCGACGCCCAACCGCGCGACCTGCTGCCCGCCGCGCCGTTGGAAGCTTGTTTCGTGCGCCACACCGTCGGCTTGGGTGACGCGCTAACGCCGGCCGACATCCCGGCCAACGAGCGCGTGGATGACGGATTGCCCCAGGACGTGGAGAGTTCAATTCGCACCTACGGCTTGCGTTATTTCAAAGTCAAAATCTTTGGTGATCCGCAGCGCGATTTGCCACGGCTGCGTGACTTGAACCGGCTGCTGCAACGCGAGACCGGGGGAAACTATTTCGTCACGCTTGACGGAAATGAAAACTTCAAGAACTTCGCCGCGTTCTGTGAGTTCTGGCAATCGGCTTCAGCGGACGCGGACCTCCGGGATTTGTGGGCGCGAATCATCGTCGTCGAACAACCGGTGCATCGCGACCACGCGTTGAACGATGATGCGGGCGCGACATTGCGGACCTGGACGGATAGACCCCCGCTCATCATTGACGAGTCCGAGGGAACGCTCGGCGATTTACCGCGTGCGTTGACGCTGGGCTACGTCGGCACCAGCCACAAGAACTGCAAAGGCATCGTGAAGGGCATTGCCAACGCGTGTCTGCTGGAACATCGGCGGCGACGGGGCGAGCGCGTGGTGCTCACCGGCGAAGATTTGTGCACCCTCGGTCCGGTGGCGCTGTTACAGGACCTAGCCATGATGTCGTTGCTCGGCATCGAACACGTCGAGCGCAATGGGCATCACTACTATCGCGGCCTGAGCCTATGGCCGGAGGATTGGCAGCGCGCGACAACGGCAGCGCACGACGACCTTTATGCGCAACATCCGCAAGGCTTCGCCTGTCTGCAAATCCGAGATGGACGCCTGCGACTCGATTCGGTGAACGCCGCGCCATTCGGCGTCCAACCGGCGTTTGAGCCGTCGCGCTTCCCCGTGCAAGCAATGCCTTGAGCCGATGCGATTTTATTGGCATTTCTGTCGTTGCAATCCGTCCCGTTCCGTTCCATCCTGCGGCCGTAATTAGTATCGAGTCCCGCGCGCGGGGCTATTGTCACATTATGAGTATCAATCCGGAAACGGACCTTGACCTGGAGAAACTATTCCTCCCCGCCTGGGCCCAGGAAACACCGTCCACCAACCGCTACGCCAAATTCACCGGCCAGGAAGGCGCGCCCCGCGGCGAACGCCGGGGCGATGATCGCAGCGGCCCGCGCCCGCCCCGTCGCGATGGCGGCGGTGCCGGTCGTGGCTTCGGAGGCCCGCGACCGGGTGGGCCGGGCCGCGGTCCCGGTGGGCCTCGTCGCGATGGCGGCCCCGGCGGTCGGTCGTCGCGTGATGACCGCGGTCCGCGTCGCGATGAACGCCGTGAACCTCGCGCGCCTGAAATGCCGTTGCCGGACCTCAACGTCGCGATCGTGCCCGATGAGCGTGGCGTCGAATCGTTGGCGCGACAGATCAAGATGACGGGCCGGGCGTATCCGTTGTTTGGAATTGCGCTGCTCATTCTGCAAAAGCCCGAGCGTTATTCGATTCGCTTTGCGGTGAAGAATAACGCCGAGGGCCAACCAGTGCAGTTGTTGTTCGTTTGCGCGCTTGATGAAACCTTGTGGTTGAGCGAAGACGAAGCGATTGAGCACGTTTTGCGGAAGCATTTCGCCACATTTTATCAGGCCGAACGCACGGCCACCGAGCCACCCAAGGGCACCTACACTTTTGTCGGGCAATGCGGCCTGAGCGGGGTGATTCTCGGCCCGCCGAATCACCACGATTACCAAAACCAGTTGCGCAAGTTGCACGCCGGGCGTTTCGCGCGGATGCCGTTCGAGATGTTCAAGTCGCGCGTCAAAATCGTGCGCGACGAGGCGGTCGTGAAGCAATGGGTTGAGGAGCAGAGTTGGAAAAC
The DNA here is from genome assembly GCA_964364975.1 of uncultured Bifidobacteriaceae bacterium. Classification (GTDB taxonomy): domain Bacteria; phylum Verrucomicrobiota; class Verrucomicrobiia; order Limisphaerales; family JADLHS01; genus JALOTT01. Next base: position 127 of record CAYIOH010000640.1, on the reverse strand, counting down.
GGAATACATCTGCCTCAACGTCCCCGAACCATTGCGGCTCGCGAGTCGCGCCGACGTGGAGCAACATTTCCGTGCGACGCACAAGGAAACCATCATCAAGCCGGTCGAGTCGCAAGTGGTGAGCGGG
>CAYIOH010000639.1:0-2649 GCA_964364975.1 uncultured Bifidobacteriaceae bacterium | reverse complement strand
GCGGCCTACTCGTTGCTCTCCGACTACTTCCCCGCTGCTCGGCGGGCGACGGCGGATGGTCTTTGTATTTACCGGCGCGCTTCGGCGGGTCGTTGAAGGCCCAATGTTTCACGTCACCCTGGCCGCCTTGCATCACGGCGCAGCGCACGCCGGCTTCCCAGCTTTTGCGATACGCGGTCATGTTGCCCTTCGGGAAATGCAGGTTCGCGTCCGGCATCACGAGGTCCTTGCGGATGCGGCTGAAGCACATCTCGCGGTCGGCCTTCTCGAATGAGAGTGGATGCGTGGCCGGCGCTTCCTTGCCGTCAATATACCATTCGTCCATGCCCCAGAAGTGGCCGGAGCGGAGATTGAAACCAAGCGCGTTCACCAGCCGCGCGACCAACGGCAACTGCTCCGTCGGCCCGATCGGCCCGCAGATGCCGACAGGGTTGTCGGGCGTGGATTGTTTCCACGCGGTGATGTATTCGAGCGCTTCGGCGAGATAAAAATCCTCGAGCGTGTCATACATCACGACCTTGAAGCCGGGTCGGGAAAGCTTGACCATTTTCTCCGGCGTAAGCGCGGCGGCGTCATGGATGATGTCGTCGTTGAGTGTGGTGTAGTCCCACCAATCGGGAGAAATGGCGCTGAGTTTGCGGGGCATAGTTTTGTTAAGGCGTTACAAGGTTAAAACGTGAAACGGTTCGTGCGACATAGGTGAGGTGATTTTCAGTTCGCCGGGAAAGAACGCAATGAAAATTTGCGACGCGCTATTGAATCTCTTCGCCAACCGGAACTTGTCCAGGCACAAGAAAAGTTTTTACCAACTCACCCTCACCGCAAACGATCATGCCGGGAAATCGCTTGAACCATTTTCCGCCTGGAACTTCAGGTTCGGTGTCAACCCATCCAATCATCAAGGCCAGTTGTTTTCCAGAAATTTGCCTTTGCTGAATGCGTTCGAGTAGATGAGCGTACAACTGCCGGGGCAAATTTCGGCGGAGAATTTTTGGCATGGATCACTCGCCGTAAAAGCCGCGCGTCATGGCGGACTTCAATCGAATGATTTCTACAGGGTCATTTGACACTGCCAACCGGTCGGCCAATTCGCCCAGTTCGCTGGCAGTAAGCTGGCGGGTGCGGGCCAGTTCAAAGGCGTGTTGGATGACTTTTGCCTGTTCGTCAGGAGGCAAGTCGTCGATTTCCTCGATCACTTTCGCCGCTGTCATGGCTGCAAATTACTCTGCGAGTGACATGCTGACAAGTTCCAAGCCCCAGACAACTTGTCAGCCGCCCCGCCCCAAACTCTGGGCATAGGCCTTGTTCATCAGATAATTTTTCCCCAGTGCCTTACGTACCGGGTCAACGTCCATCGCGCTGAAGCCGTAATGTAGATGCCGCCGCCAGCCTTCGGCAAATTCGAATTTCTTCGAGACGCGGCCCACGAGCCGGGCGTCCGATTCAGCCTTGGCGAGGAAGGAATTCATCCCCTGACTCGCGACGAGCCAGTCCTGCTGGCTGTGGTGTTCGGAAAGCGCAGCGCGTTTGATGGCGAGGACAGATGCCACGTTCACGAATGATTCTGGCACGACGAGCCGGCACAGCGGGTCGCGCATCGTGTGCGGGATGGAATGATAAATCGTCACGTCGTAATCGGCGGTGGGGCGCGACGGGATGGAGCGGAAGTTGGGCATGGCGTGCGCAAACGCAGCGGTGACGACGAGCCGGCACGTGTTGGTGTGGTCTTCCATGTAGTCCACCGGCGGATGGGTGAGGATGACGTTCGGCTTCACTTCCCGAATCACGGCAGCAATCCGGCGCAGGAGTTTGAGCTCGTAAAGAATCTCCAAGTCGTTGCAGACGGGCGGGTGGAAGTGAACACCGAGGACTTTGGTGGCGCGCCTGGCTTCGGCGAGGCGGATGCGGCTGAGTTGGGGGGTGTTGTATTGCTGGCTGCCGCAACAACCGTTGGCGACGTTGAAGTAGTGGATGTCGTAGCCGGCGCGTTTGAGCAACAACAGCGTCCCGGCCATGTAGAACTCGATGTCGTCCGGATGCGCGCCGATGGCGATGGCGGTTTTCATTTTCATCATTTCCAACTTCAACGCAGAGAACGCAGAGAATGCAGAGAACGCGGAGGGCGCGGAGGTGCCCAGAGAAAAAATCCTCTGCGCATCTCTGCGAAACTCTGCGGCCTCTGCGTTAAAAAATGGCTGGCGTCATTTCATCTCCGACAATTTCACGGACCGACCAAGCTGCGCCGATTTGTCGGCGGCGAAGATGACCTCGTGGGTTTTGGCCGCGTCGGCCAGGCTCGTGAGCGGCATGTCCTTGCCGGCGGCCAGCGCATTGAAGAAAGCCTCAAACTGGGTTTGATACGGATGGTCGGACACGTCGCCGGAATCTGTCAGCTTCAGCGACAACTCGCTCCATTTCTGTTTGTTCACGCCTAGCTTCGTCGAATGAAACTTGTTGTCCAACAGTGAGCCCTCGCTGCCGACCAGATGCGTGTGGAAATAATAGGGTTGGAGGCAGTCAATGCAGGACGTGACCTTGCCCACGCGGCCGTCCTTGAATTTCAGAATGGTTACGCTCGTGCTGGGATACTCGTACTTCTTGAGGTCCCGGTTTGCCGAATGTGTGGCGTAGCTCGAGACGCTTGCCACC
>CAYIOH010000638.1:0-2650 GCA_964364975.1 uncultured Bifidobacteriaceae bacterium | reverse complement strand
ACTACCCCGGCGTGAAGCGCACGGGCGTGCACTTCCAACTCGACCGCCTCGGCGAAAGCCGGCTCGTTCACCATCAGGCTGGCGCTGGTGAGAATGCCCTCGTGATGCGCGCGGATGACGGCGGCGTTGATAGATGGCGAGCGGCCGAAGTCGTCTGCGTTGACGATGAGGCGGCGCGCGGAGTCAGGGCGTGCCATAATTCGGCGACACCGCACCGGATGCGAAGCGCAACCAGGTGCGCAGGATTAAACCCAACTTTTGCGCCTTGCCCAGCCGCGTCGGTTCCTGGCCAAAGACGTTGAATTGCTTCGCCTCGAGTTTCTGCAACAGCCGCCAATAAACCGAACCCATCAACTCGGCGGCGACCATCGCCCGGCGGTCTTCGGCGGGCAACGTCTCGCGCGCAAGTCGGTAGAAATGTCTCGTGCGTCCGGCGACGCTCGCGGCGAGTTGAGCGAAGCGCTCCGAGTATTCGTGCCGCAGAATTTCCTCTGGCGAAACCTTGAAGCGCGCCAGTTCGGACTGCGGCAGGTAAATCCGTCCGCGCCCGGCATCCGTGCGCACGTCGCGCAAGATGTTGGTCAGTTGCAGCGCCTTGCCGAGGTAAATCGCGTAGTCGCGGCACGCGGGATTTTTGTAGCCGAAGATTTCGATGCTCAACAGGCCGACCACCGACGCCACGCGGTAGCAGTAGAGTTCGAGTCGCTCGTAATCCTCGTAACGCTTGATGTCGAGATCCGTCTCAACACCTTTGAGTAATTCATCCAGAAAATCGAAAGGCAGGCGGAATTGCTGAATGACCGGCTGCAGTTCGCGATTGACGGGGAACTCAGGTTTGCCGCCGGTCGCCGCCCGGCGTGCGTCGTCGCGCCACGCAGCAAGTTGCGCGCGGCGATGCGCAACGGGCGTGGATTCATCATCGGCCACGTCGTCCACCTCGCGGCAGAAGGCGTAAAGCGCGGACATGGCGTCGCGCTTGGGTTTGGGCAGGAGCACGAACGCGAGCGCGAGGTTGGAGGCGCTTTTGCGGGTGATCGCACGGCTTTGGTGCATGGCCGCTATAGGAGTTGCGTCCGGGTTTGCGGCGGTTCGAGTGGCTCGGCGGAACGCACCGGTGGCAATCCGCCGGTTTCCGCCAGTGTTGGATTGCGCGACCGGTGGGAGCGGCGACGGCGCGGCTTCTTGGAGATCACCTTATTGAGATCAACCACCCCTGCGGCGGCGCGGTGAAAGGAGCGGCGGCGGTTGTGCTCGCGGCGGCGCAGTATGCCGGCGGTCACCAGACACACCACGAGAAAGATTGCGCTAAAGAAAATTAGGCGATCACGCATGACGGGGTTTTTCGCGCCCAATTCCAACAACGGATCATTCTCATCAAACAAGCTGAAAAGGAACAGGATGTTCATGCGTCGCGGCCTGGCACGCCGACAGGTTGAGCAGCGATTTCATCGCTGTCGGCGGACGCAGCGATGTTGAGGCGTTGCATGCGGTAGCGTAAAGCGTGGCGGCTAAGTTTGAGTTTCTCGGCGCTTCGGGTCAGGCTGAAATGGTTCTGTTCGAGTGTCCGGGTGATGAGGTCGCGTTCGAAGTTGGCCACGATTTCGTCGAGCGGTTCGTCGCCGGTGGCGTAGGGCACGTCGGGCTGGTGCAGGCGCGCTTCGAGTTGAAAATCCGGCAGGCTGGCGGCCTGAATCTCGCGCGTGTTTTCCAGAATCAGCGCGCGTTCGATGACGTTGCGCAACTCGCGTACGTTGCCAGGCCACTGGTGCCCCAGGAGTTTCTGCCGCGCCGGGCGGGAGATGGTTTTGACGTTTTTGTTCATCGAACTGCCGAACACCTTGAGAAAATGCCCGGCCAGCAGCAAGACATCGTCGCCCCGCTCTCGCAACGGCGGCAGGCGCAATTGCACGACGTTGAGGCGGTGGAACAAATCCTCGCGGAACTGATCCTCGGCGATGGCCTTGACGATGTCGCGATTGGTCGCGGCGATGAGGCGGACGTTGACGCGCAACTCCTGCGTGCCGCCGACGCGCGTGAACGTGCCGTCTTCGAGAAACCGCAGCAGCTTGGCCTGCAACGGCCGGCTCATATCGGCGATTTCATCGAGAAAGAGCGTGCCGCCGTCGGCTTCCTCCACGCGGCCGGGTTTTTGCCGGAGCGCGCCGGTGAACGCGCCTTTTTCGTGGCCGAACAGTTCGCTTTCCAACAAGGTTTCAGGAATCGCGGCGCAATTGAGCCGGACGTAACCGGCCTGGCGACGGTGGCTCAGGCTGTGCAACGCGCCAGCCACGAGTTCCTTGCCGGTGCCGCTCGCGCCGAGAACCAGCACCCGCGTATCCGTGGGCGCGACGGTTTGAATCAGTTGGCGCAACTCGCGCATGGCCGGGGAATCGCCAACGATGTGTTCGAGTTGATAAATCTCACCGGCGCGGGCGCGGAGGGAGGCGTTTTCCCGAAGCAGCCGGTAACGCTCGGCGCTGCGCGCGACGGCGTGGAGCAGTTCCTCCGGCGCGAACGGCTTGGCCAGATAATCCATTGCGCCGGCCTTGATGGCTTCGACGGCGAGCTTGGGCGTGGCGTAGGCCGTGATCATCAACGCTGGGAGGTCGGGCCATTGCTGATGGATCTTGCCGAGGAATTCATAGCCGCT
>CAYIOH010000637.1:0-2661 GCA_964364975.1 uncultured Bifidobacteriaceae bacterium | reverse complement strand
CCGTGCAGTTCTCGCACAGAAGCACCGGCAACCCCTTAATCACGACAATCGAGCGATCGCTGAGCTTAAAGGGCAAATCCGTCGTCACCGCCCGCATCGGCGCTCCACACACGCGGCACTTCATGGATTCTTCCTCCTGGTTTTCAAGTCCGCTTCCCACTCATGGGAACTTGGACGATACACCGTCACAATGCGCACATTGTCGCCAGAGACATCGGCGGCAATCTGAATATGGACCGGGCCTTCTTGGGATAGGCAGAAGACCAAATAGCTCGGCAAATATTTATCCTCTGGGTACGCCTCGATAATCTCATAGGTGTCCACCGCGCGCAAAAGCACCTCTCGCGAAAGGGTACGACCTTTAAGACGCATTTGCACATGATAGGTCCAGAGGATTGTTCGATCCCGAATGCAGCGTTGAATGAACGCAAGCGGGTCGTCAGGGATGATACGCCCGGATGCCATCAGAAACCAATCCTTAGGCCGCGTATCATCACAACTTCCTCACCACCAACAATTCGTTCCCTCGGTCGTCGATCACTTTCACCGCAATCTGTTTGTGTTCCCCTGGTTCGAACGGCGCGCTCGTCGCCCCGGAAAGATGATCCCACACGGATTCTTCATACTCGCCCTTGAGGGCTTTCTTCAGATTGTCCCAGGCGCTTGTGCGAGGGAAGAACGCTTGCGAGACATGGAAGCAGAGATCGTTGTAGTCCGTATCGAGAAACCAGGCCGGCACATCGTCACCGCTTCGATGCGTCACGTCCATGGTGATGGGATCGAACACATCCAGACCGAGCAACTCGACTTGGTATTGTTTCTCTTTGTTGCGCGTGACCTTGATCTCTGGTTGCCCACATACGCTGAAGATCTGGCTCGACCGCATGTTCTTCAACAGATCGCCCATCATGAGGTCTGGCGTCGCCTGGACATAGGTGGCGGGCACGCCCATCACATCGGCACACTTGTCCACAAGGGTGCGTGCATTGGGTTGGATGGCAAATCCGATCACGTAGAGATGGGTGTAGTTCTTAGCGTGAGCTTCGCGTGCGGCTTCGTAGACCAGCTTCTCGCTGACGGCGCCGTTCTCCGGGCCGAATACAAAGGCGACAGGCTTCTCCTGGCCGTTATTCACCAGCGCTTCAGCGGATAGCGACAGCGTCTTCGCCGGTGGGCGGATATTCTTGAACGTAACGGTTTTGTTGCCTTCCAAACGAAGCACCGGACTCTTGCGCAGCACTTCGAGCATCCGATCCACAAAGGACCCGTAGGCTTCGGCAGAACTCGCACCGGAATCCTCGACTCCATCACCCTCCCAATCCACCGGCGTCGGAATGGTCGCCTCGAAACAGAATGGACCGGTTACGCGGGTGATACCATTCTCCCTCTCTGGTCGATCCACCAGCACTTCTTCAGCTGGCGGCTCATTGTTGGCAATGCTACCAAGCGTGATGTGCGGAACAATGCCGCCGACTTCCTCACCCTTCTTGTTCTGCTTGTGCTTGTACGTGAAACCGCCCGCTGGCCCGCGGTTGTTATCTTTCAGGTCATACCAGGGAAAAGTAGCAGTAAGGAGGCGTTGGCGAGCCAGCGCGAGTGGCACGCGGCTGGTGTCAGCCGTAATCCAACGTCGGCCCCACTGCTCGGCAACATAAGCCGTGGTGCCGCTTCCGCAAGTTGGATCGAGCACCAGGTCGCCTGGGTCGGTGGTCATCAACATACTCCGTTCCACAATTGAAGTTGATGTTTGAACCACATAAATTTTGGGATCGCTCCGGCTTTGTACTGCTCCGCTAATATCTGCCCAAAGATTTCCTATCGCAGCGAAAGGAAAGTCGCCCTTGAATCGGCGGTAATTGAGCTTTCCTTTCGAAGTGACATGCAAACGATTTACCGCTGCTAATTTCTCCATCCCGCGTAAATCGGTTTTGAAAGTCCCGCTGCCCGGCGTAAACCGTTTCCCCTGGTAGACAAATTCCCTCAGGTCACCCTCTCCTGCTGGACGAGAGCTGGTCATGTTGTCTACCCGGAAAAGTTTTGCTCCATTTGGCGGAGGAGAAGTCCCGATCATTTCCTCTTCTGTAGCTGGACGAACTATTCCATCCGACAGCATGATTTGGTCGTATCTACTTTCAGCTTCATCGCTCCGTTCGAGATAGACCTGATGATACTTTGTCCTGGAAATGTCCTTTGCATACCACAACAGAAAATCAGATGTGGTGCCAAGATAGTTGCTGCCCTCGCTTGTCGTCTTTCGCACCGTTATTACTGACAGAAAGTTCTCCGCGCCAAATACTTCATCCATCACCTCCCGCACATGATGCAGATTCTCGTCACTGATCTGAACGAAGATGCTGCCGCTCGGCGTGAGCAGATCGCGGGCGAGGAGCAGCCGGTCGCGCAAATAGGTCAGGTACGAGTGCAACCCCAGTTCCCAGGTATCCCGATAGGCCTGGACCATTTCCGGCTCGCGGGTCATGTCCTCGTCGTCGTTGTGCGACACGTCGCGCTTGCGAACGAAAGGCTGGAAGTTGCTGCCAAACTTCACGCCGTAGGGCGGGTCCATGTAGATCATCTGCACCTGCCCGCCCAACCCTTCGTAATGCAGCAGCGAGTTCATCACGACGAGCGAATCGCCCAGGACCATCCGGTTCACCCAGT
>CAYIOH010000636.1:0-2661 GCA_964364975.1 uncultured Bifidobacteriaceae bacterium | reverse complement strand
ACAGTTGGTCTGCGCTGGGGTCGGGGATGAACAATTGGGTGGAGGCGCTGGCCGTCTCGGGCAGCAACGTATATGCGGGAGGCCCCTTCTCGATTGCGGGCGGCACTCCGGCGAATCGAATCGCAAAATGGGACGGAAACACTTGGACGGCCCTGGGTTCGGGTGTAGGCGGCACAGTTTACCCTCACGTGATGGCGCTGGTGATATCGGGCGGAGACCTATATGCAGGGGGCAATTTCACGACGGCGGGAGGAAAGGTTTCAGCCTACCTGGCAAAAGCGATAATCGTTTTGCCCGCGAACGTGATTTCCTCATTCCGAGATGGCAGCGATTTCGTGGCGCGGTTCGATGGCACGCCGGGAATCACCTACACCATCGAACAAACGCCCGCCGCGTCGCCGGCGAACTGGCAGAAGCTGACCAATCTGACCGCGCCCACCAACGACACGGGTTTGGGCATTGGCGTGTTTGAGTTGCGTGATACGCTTCAGCCGTCCGGCCAGCGGTTTTATCGCGCGGTGTATCCGGCGTATTAGACACGGATTGCATGGATTTTCACGGATTTGTTTTTTATCCGTGTCAATCAGTGAAATCAGTGTCTCACCAGGTTTCCCGCATTTACCTCCCACCGGTGCAAGTCGCGGCCCAATTCGCGCGGCCAGTTTTCCTCGGTGGCCGTCATGAAAACCTGGCCGCTCGTCTCGCGTGAGCGTTCGAGCAAGGGCAAAAACCCACCGCGCCGCTTCGCGTCCAGTTCGCCCATCACGTCGTCAATCAGCAGCACGGGCGCGCTGCCGTGGATGCCGGTCAGGTATTCGGCCTGCGCCATTTTCAGCGCGATGGCCAGCGTGCGTTTCTGGCCTTCGCTGCCGAATTGCGCGGCGGACCGGTCGTTGAGCAGCAACCGCAAATCGTCGCGGTGCGGGCCGATGAGGGTGGCGCGATAGGACCGTTCGCGCGCGATTGAAGGAGATTTCCCAGTAGCGCTACGCCCTGTTCAATGATCGTTTGAAGCGCATAGCGGAAGCTTTTTTGCAGTTCAATTGGCTTTGACCAATTCTCTGCTGTGATCGTGGGCATGGTGTTTGTGATCGTCAAGGGCTGCGGTCTTGGGCTGAAAAGGCTTTCCGCCCATTTCGATGTACACCTGCTCAACCTGGCCGGGAAAGAAATCTCCGACGAAGCGTGCAATGGGTTTCTGTTTCAGCAGCGCGGCCTTGATGTCATCCACGGCCGCCTTAACTTCCTCCGGTTTTCTGCCCGCATATCTTTTGACCTGTTTCCGCAACTCGACAAAGAATCTTTGCTGATCTTCCAGCACTTGCGCGGTTCCCACCGGGCCGTGACCGGGACAAATCGTTTGCGCCCCCAGTTTTTTGGCGGCGGCCAAAGTTTTGACCCATTGCTCCGAGTCGCCGTCGGCCATGTAATTGTATGGGCCGTTCACACAGGCGTCGCCCGTGAACAGGATTTTTTCCTTCGGCAACCACGCGAAGCCGTCGCCGTGAGTGTGCGCCACGCCAAAGTATAGCAACTCCACGCGATGTCGGCCGTCGTCGAAGATCAGGTCCTTGTTGTAAAGCAGGGTGGGCGGTTTCAATTTGCTCGCGGCGACATCCTTGCGGCTTTTCGCCGCGGCTTCCCAGCGACCCGGCTTGCCGCCGTAATGACCGGTTTCGTACTTCTTCAGCTCGTCAATGACGCCGCTGTGGGCCACCGGCACGGCGCCGTTGTCCACCCAGACCTGATTACCGTAGGCATGGTCGCCGTGATGATGCGTATCAAACGCGAAGCGAATGGGTTTGTCCGTGATGGCCTTGATTTTGGGAATGAGCTCCTGCGCGCCCGACGGAAAATTGCCGTCCACGACCAGCACATAATCTTCAAAGATAATCCAACCATTGTTGCAATGGCCGCTGCCCTTGATATCGCCTTCATGAAAATAAACATCCGGCGCGACTTGCTCTGCTTTGTTCACCTCGGCGGTGGACAGAACGGGCGACAAACAAAACACGGCGCCGCAAAGCAACCAAGCTGTTGATTTTGAGGAGTTCATGGCATGAGCGTCCGAAGAATTCTCCTCGCGGTCAAATCAGAAACATAGACAAAAAATCGAAGCTTGGCGTTTGGAAGTTCGTGTTTTACAACAAGGCGGTTTTCACAAGATGAAAGCAGCGGCGGACACGAATTTACTCGTCGGAGCCGAAAGCCATTAAGATGTGGATCAAGCCATGAGCAACGCGGAAGTTTTGCAACGCAAGCACACGCGCCGCGAGTTCCGCGAGCGCATGCAGTCCGGCGAACTGAAGGCGTGCATCATCCCCATGGCCGCCATCGAGCAACACCTCGAACACCTCGCCATGGAACATGATTGGCGCAGCGTGTGTCACGTCGCCGTCGCCGTGGCCGAACGCTTGCGTCCGCACGTGCTGGTGGCGGAAGGCTTGATGACCGGCGTCAGCGAACATCACATGCGTCATCCGGGCACGTTGTCGCTGCGACCCGGAACGTTTCTGGCCGTGCTGGCCGACTTGATTGACAGCGTCGTCCGAGCGGGATTCAAAAACGTTTTGATCCTCAATGGCCATGGTGGCAACACGGCGCCCATCAACGGCACGTGGGAGCAGTTTCTGCGGATGAATCAGGTCAACCTCCATTTTC
>CAYIOH010000635.1:0-2662 GCA_964364975.1 uncultured Bifidobacteriaceae bacterium | reverse complement strand
CATTTCAAACCGTCGCGCTCAATCCATTCCTCCAGCGTCACTGGGTAGCCGTCCCTGGGCTCCGCCCCGATCAATTCGGATGGGTCAAGGGCGTCCAGCCCGCCGACGAGATGCCACGCGACAAGTCGCTCCGCTGGTTTGGGCGCAAAAAAATCGGCGGGGAATTTTCCATTGAATGAAACGTTCGCGTCCGGCGCAGGCTGGAGAAAGCTCGCGAGGTCGCGGTTCATGAACTGCCCGTTGTAAGTCTCGTAGATCGGGCGGTCGTGCAATTTGCCATAGGCGTCGTGCATGGCGATGTCAAACGGCGAGCAGCACACCAACGCCGCCAGCCACGGCATTGGCTCCCGACCGTGGCGCTGGCGACGATTGAATCCGCTCAACACGCCGGTCAACACCGTTTCTTGAAAGCTCTGCCCAAGTTCGATGGGATGACCGGGCATTGTGACGCTGGCCCACAACTCCACCAACTCGACAGAAAATTGTATTAGCGCTTCGTGTCGTTCTTCGTAGGGTGTGCCGCTTGGCCACACCCACTGCACACTCAGCGGTGTCTCGCCCCACCCTTCCGCCGTCCGACCCGTGCTGTCCGCGACCGTCACCCGCGCCCGCGCACAGGTGACGTGCGTTAGCGTTTCGTTGCCGAACTTGAGCGGCACACGTGTCTGCACCGGCAGGAAATACAGCGCCGCGCCAGCCGTTCGAATGTCCGTGGCTTTGCCCATCGCGCGTGATTAAGCCGCAATCGCCGGGGAGCAACAAGCGGGAATGAGGAAACCAGGAATGCAGGAAACAATTCCTGCCCTCCTTATCTGGAAATTCACTTGTGTATTGTGGCAAGCTACTGTTTCCTTGGTCAGATTTATGGCTGCGCAATCTGTTCATTCTGCACGGACCACACGCAGTTGTTTTTTGGTCCTGGTTGCGCTGTGTTGTATGAACGGCGCGCTTCTGTTTGGGGAGGAGTTGAAACCCATTTTCGACGGGAAATCGCTCGGCGGCTGGGTGCAGCGCGGCGGAAAGGCGCAGTATCAAGTCGAAGACGGCTGTGTGGTCGGCACTACCGTCAAAAACACACCCAACAGCTTTCTTTGCACGGAGCGGGACTACGGCGATTTCATCCTCGAACTGGAGGTGAAGGCGGACGCGGGACTCAATTCCGGCGTTCAGTTTCGCAGCCAGTGTTGCGACCGGGAGACGACGTATGATCGGGGCGGCGAAGTTTTGAGGATTCCGGCCGGGCGGGTGCATGGTTATCAGGTCGAAGTGGACGACAAACCCGCGCGCCGCTGGAGCGGTGGCATCTACGAAGAAGGCCGGCGCGGCTGGCTCAACTCGCTGGAAAAGAACCCGACCGCCGGCGCGGCCTACCAGTTTGGGGAGTGGAACCAGTATCGGATCGTGTGCGCGGGCGACTCGCTCAAGACGTGGATCAACGGCGTGGCGGCGGCTGACTTGATTGATTCGGAAACCCTGACGGGCTTCATCGCTCTCCAAGTCCACAGCGCGAAGGACGCCGGCCTGAACGTGCGCTTCCGCAACCTCCGCCTGCAAGACCTCGGCAAGCACGAGTGGAAGCCGCTTTGGGACGGAAAGACCCTCAACGGCTGGCATCAAATCGGCAAAGGCGATTGGCAGATTGAGGACGGGGCCATCCACGCCAGGCACGCGAAAGAGGAAAAGGACTTCGGCCACCTCGTCACGGATAAAGTTTTTTCAGATTTTACCGTGCGCCTGAAATACAAATCCACCAAAGGCAACAGCGGGCTTTATTTCCGCATTGAAGAAAAGGGCTTCAGCGGCGTCTCAGGATTCCAGGCGGAGATTGATGCGGAGAAGGACGCGGGCGGGCTTTACGAGACGAACGGTCGCGCGTGGGTGAGTCAACCCAAACCCGAGGACGTGAAGAAATGGTTCAAGCCGCAGGAGTGGAACACGATGACGGTTTCGGCGCACGGCAGGCGCATCGCCGTGACCGTGAATGGCCATCGCACCGCCGAGTTGCTCGACGACCCGGGGCGCACCGAGGGACGCCTGGCGCTCCAGGTTCACGGCGGCCAGGATTGCGAAGTGTTCTTCAAGGACATCGAGATGTTGGAGAAGGTGCAGTAACGAAGGATTGAATTTATGAACATGAAACGATTGAACTTTGCCGGCGCACTGTTGGTTTGCACGTCGCTGGCCGTCACTTCCTGCGCCCAACCGGCGGCGGAAAAGAAATCCGGCGGCGTCAAGATCACCGAACAACCGGATCGGCTGCGCGTCGAGATTAACGGTGAGTTGTTCACCGAATACGTGTTCAAGGACACGCCGCGGCCCTATTGCTATCCGCTGCTTGGGCCGGGCGGCGCCCCCATGACCCGCAACTTCCCCATGAAAGACACGCCCGGCGAGGACCGCGACCACAAACATCACCGCTCGCTGTGGTTCACCCACGGGTCCGTGAACGGCCGCGATTTCTGGAGCGAGGACAGGGCTTTCGGGAAGATCGTTCACGAAGGGTTTGCGACCGTCAGTTCGGGCAAGGACGCGGGCGTGATCAAATCCCGCAACAAATGGGTGGCCGCCGACGGCACGGTCGCTTGCACCGATGAGCGCACGCTGCGCATCTACAACCGTCCCGCGAACGAACGAGTCGTTGATTTCGAGATCACCATCCACG
>CAYIOH010000634.1:0-2663 GCA_964364975.1 uncultured Bifidobacteriaceae bacterium | reverse complement strand
GACGCTGTGATGAATTTTACCGTCTCCTTCAAACGCCAGCACGTCGGTGCAAACGCGGTTCAGGAAATAGCGGTCGTGGCTGACAACGCACACCACGCCGGGGAACGCGATCAACGCTTCTTCCAACACGCGCAACGTCGGCAGGTCGAGATCGTTCGTTGGCTCGTCGAGGATGAGGAAGTTGCCGCCGTTTTTCAGGACGCGCGCCAGCAGCAGCCGGCTGCGCTCGCCGCCGCTCAAGTATTTCACCTGCGTCGTGATGCGCTCGTCGGCAAATAAAAATCGCCGGAGGTAGGACCGCACCGAAATCTTGCCGTCGCCGAAGATGACGAACTCCGTGCCGTCGCTGACCTCCTCCAACGCCGTGCGTTCCTCGCGCAATTGTAGCCGGCCCTGGTCCACGTAATTGAAGCGCGTGAGCTGGCCGACCTTCACCGTGCCTTCGGCGGGTTTGAGTTCGCCGATGATGAGCTTGAGTAACGTGGTTTTGCCCAGCCCATTCCGTCCCGCGACACCGATGCGCTGGCCGTTCTGAAACGTGAAATCGAATCCGCTGAACAACGTGCACCCGCCGAGGTCCACGCCGAGATTGCTCAGCTCCACGACGCGATTGCCGAGTGCCGGCGGCGGCGGGATGCAAAGCTCCACGTCTTCCTCGATCACCGGCCCGTCCTTCGCCGCCTCGTCGTAGTAACGCTCGAAACGGTCCTTCTGTTTGCTGCGTTGCGCGCGCGACCCTTGGCGCACCCAGGCCAGTTCCTTTTTGAGAAACATCTGGCGCTTGTGTTCGATCACCGCATCGGCGGCCTGGCGCTCGGCCTTGTCGAGCAGGTAATCGGTGTAATTCCCGGCGTGCGAAAAAAACTTCCCGTCACAAAGTTCAAGGATGCTGGTCGCGACGCGATCGAGAAAGTAGCGGTCATGCGTGACGACGAGATACGTGCCGTGGAACTCGTCGAGAAAATCCGCCACCCAATCAATGGATTCCGGGTCGAGATGATTCGTCGGCTCGTCGAGCATCAGAAAGTCAGGCAACGAGACGAGAGCGCGGCACATCGCCACGCGGCGCTTCTCACCGCCCGAAAGCGTTTCGATGCGCCGGTCGGCGGCGGGACAATTCAAATGCGATATCGCCGTCTCGATGCGTTGATCGAGCGTCCAGCCTTCGAGCGCCCGGATGCGATGCTCCAGTTCCTCGTGCCGCTTCGAGTCATGCGGCAGCGATTCAAACTCCGCAATCAAGCCGAGAACGTGCTGCGCACCGTCGCGGACGTTTTCGTAAACGCTCTTCGACGCATCGAGCATGAAATCCTGCGGCAAATAGCTGACGATCAGATCGCGCCGCCGGCTAATGTCGCCGCTGTCCGGCGCTTGTAGCCCGGCGAGAATGCGGAGAAATGTCGTCTTCCCGCAGCCGTTGCGCCCGACCAACCCGATGCGGTCGCCCTCCTGAACGCCGAGCGTGGCGCTGTCGAGGATGGCGCGCTCGCCGTAGCGAACAACGAGGTCAGTGGCGGTGAGAATGGAAGGCATGTCAGGAAATCCGAATGACGAATGTCGAATGATGAATGAAATCAGAAACCCGAAGTTCCACGAACAGCATGGCCCGCAACGGAACGCTTCGGATTTCGGGCTTCGGGCTTCTTTCGGATTTCGTCATTCGGATTTCGGATTTACTCCCTCGCCGTCTGCACGGGAAGTGCGGAGAGCGGGACGAGTTTGTTCGTCTCGCTAAAGTAATTTGCCGACCACTCGTTCTGGAACAGCACGACGGAATTTTTCCCGATGTCGTAGGCGAGGCGGGCGCCGGTCGGGAGCGAGATTGCATCCAAGTCATCTTCCTTCATGTCGGTCGGCAGCCAGCGGACGACGGTCCACGGCGCGGATTCGAGGCGCGACACCGCGCCGTATTCGCTTTCCAGACGGAATTGCACGACCTCGAATTGCAGCGGGCCGACTGCGGCGAGCAACGGCGTTTTCACCGACGAGTTGCGCAAGTAAAGCGCCTGGATGACGCCTTCCTGCAACAGTTGTTCGAGGCCCTGGCGGAATTGCTTGAACTTGGCCGTGTTCGGATTGTGCAGGTGCGCGAAGGCTTCGGGCGTGAAGCGCGGGATTTCCTTGTAAAGAATCTTTGGATCGGTCGTGAGCGTATCACCGATGCCGAAGCTGTCGTGGCCGACGAGGCCGATGACGTCGCCGGGATAAGCCTCGTCCACTGTCTCGCGTTCGTTGCCGAAAATCTTGTGTGAACTGGAGAGACGGACTTTCTTCTCCGAACGCGAATGGTGCACGGTCATGTCGCGTTCGAATTTGCCGGAGCAAACGCGGACGAACGCGATGCGATCGCGATGCTTCGGGTCCATGTTCGCCTGAATCTTGAAGATGAAACCAGAGAACGCCGGGTATTCGGGTGCGATGAAGTTCGGAGCGCGGGTGTCCTCACCAGCAGCAATTTCGCCATTCGTGGGTGCTGCGGCTGGGGACAGCCGCGCTCCGCTGCCTGAAGGCGGAACTCCAAACCGCCCCTTCGGCCCGGGCGCATGTTTCAGGAAACCGTCGAGCAAAAGCTGCACACCGAAATTGTTGAGGGCGCTGCCGAAAAACACCGGCGTGGTTTTGTCCGCGAGCACCGCAGCGTCATCCCAATCGTGCCCGGCGTG
>CAYIOH010000633.1:0-2663 GCA_964364975.1 uncultured Bifidobacteriaceae bacterium | reverse complement strand
GAGGGGGCGCGCGCCTCGATTGAATCGCTCATCAAACTCACGCCCACCAAAGCGCGGCGCATCAAAGCCGACAAGACCGAGGAGGAAGTGTCCGCCAGCGAACTGACCATTGGCGACGTGATTCGCATCCGTCCCGGCGACAACGTGGCGGCTGACGGCGTGATTGTTTCCGGCCAGGGTTCGTTCAACCAAGCCACCATCACCGGCGAATCGCTGCCCGCGGACAAGAAACCTGGCGACGACGTTTTCGCTGGCACGCAGAATTTAACGGGCGTTCTCGAAATCAAAGTCACCCGCGCCGGTAAGGACACCACACTGGGCCGCGTGCGCGAACTCATTCTGGCGGCGGAGAAAACCAAGCTGCCCATCATGAAGATCGTGGACCAGTACATGGGCTTTTACACCCCGCTGGTGCTGGTAATTGGCGCACTGGTCTGGGCCTTCACGCGCGATCTCAACCGCGTCATCTCTGTCATCGTCGTTTCGTGTCCGTGCGCGTTCATCCTTGCCACGCCCACGGCGATGGTCGCCGCGCTTTCGGCCGCCGCGCGCCTTGGCATTTTGATCAAAAACGTCGCCGACATTGAACTCGCCGCGAAGATCAACGCGTTCGTCTTCGACAAAACCGGCACGCTTACGACCGGCGAACTCGCGGTGAGCCGGCTCGCGCCGCTGGGCGACACGAAGCCTGCTGAATTGCTGCGCATCGCCGCGACCGCCGAAAAATACAGCAATCACCCCACCGCCAAGGCGCTCGCGCAACTGGCCGGTGAAGCCGGCGTGCCGCTGCCCGAGCCGCAGAATTTCACCGAAGCCGCCGGGCGCGGCGTGAAAGCCGACGTGGGCGGCGCCAAAATTCTCGTGGGCCGCGCGCAATGGCTCAAGGATAACGGCGTCACGGAGAATTTAGAGAAGTCCGTTGACCTCAACGAGACCGAGGGTTGGAGTTTGATTTTCGTGGCGCGCGACGGCAAGTGCATCGGCTGGGTTGGTTTGCAGGATGCGACGCGCGCTGAGGCGAAGGAATCGCTCGCGGAATTGAAGGAGGCGGGTGTTCGCCGCATTGCGATGATTTCCGGCGACCGCCAGCCCGTGGCCACGCGCGTGGCCGCCGAGATCGGTTGCGAGGAAGCCAAGGGCGAGTGCCTGCCGCAGAACAAAGTCGAGTTTGTGCGCGCCATCAAGAGCAAGGGCTATCGCGTGGCGGTGGTGGGCGACGGCGTGAACGACGCTCCGGCGCTGGCCGCGGGCGACCTCGGCATCGCGATGGGCGCGGCGGGCAGCGAGGTGGCGATCCACAGCGCCACGATTGCGCTCATGAACAACGACCTGCGCCGATTGCCGTTCCTGGTGAAGCTCTCGCGCAGCACGCGCGCGGTCATCAACCAGAATTTTCTGTTCGGCATATTCTTCATCATTGGTGGCTGGGCGCTGTTCTCGTTCGGGCCGCTGTCGAATCCTATCTGGGCGGCGATTCTGCATCTGGCCGGCTCATTCATCGTCATTTTCAACAGCGCCCGGCTCGTGCGCAAAGGCGAGGAACTGGAGCATTATCATCCTGCACCGGCCGGACCCACCTCTGGCGGTGAAGACAGCTCGCGGCACGAAGCCGCAGGCCAACTGACGCCGAGGATGGCGTAGACTGCTTTGATCGTCTGTTCAAAGACTGCATGAGTGCTGACGAAATCATCGAGCAGATAAAGAAACTGCCCCGTGAGGAGCAGCAGAAGTTCGCGGCTTGCGTCCACGCGGATGAGCGCGCCGGGAACCTCAGTGGCAAAGCCAAGGTTAGCGAGGAATTCAAGCGCATGGCAGATGAAGTGTTTTCCACCAACGCCGAGCTCTTCAAAAAGCTCGCCCAATAGACTTGTGAGTGAGCCTAGGTTCTTAAGCGCAGACGAAGTTTTCTATCTGCACGACGAGGCAATAAGACGGTTCGGCGGAACTTTTGAAGTTCGGGAACCAGGCCAAATTGATGCCGCGTTAGCCGCCGCACGAAATGAATACTTGTATCGAAGTGGTGACGCCTTCGACATCTCGGCGACATGTGCTTATCATCTGGCAGAATCACAGCCATTCTTGGACGGAAACAAGAGGACTGCAGTAGCAGCAGCGATTTCTGGCCTCGCTCTTAATGGTCAAAGTATTCAGCAGGACGATGGAACAGTTTACACCGGAATGATAGAGGTTGCCGAAAAGCGAATCGATAAATCGGGGTTGGCGCTCGTACTGCGCAAGTGGGCGGGAAAAAGTGGGTAGAATTATTGACACATGACTCTTACGGAGCCAAATCGTAAATCGAAAATCGAAAATCAGAAATCTGATGAAGTCGTCGTCTCCGTGCGCGGGCTGACGAAGGTGTTCAAGGATTTCTGGAATCGCCCCAAGGCGCGCGCGGTGGACAACGTGGATTTCGACGTGCGCCGCGGTGAGGTGTTCGGGTTGCTCGGCCCGAACGGTTCGGGCAAGTCCACCACGGTGAAGTTGCTGCTCGGTTTGCTTTATCCAACCAAGGGACACATCGAAGTCTTCGGCCATTCGCCACGGCACGTGGCCACGAAATCACGCATCGGCTATCTGCCGGAGGAGTCGTATCTCTACCGCTACCTCAATTCGCGCGAGACGCTGGATTTCTTCGGTAACCTGTTCCATCTCGACAGGGG
>CAYIOH010000632.1:0-2663 GCA_964364975.1 uncultured Bifidobacteriaceae bacterium | reverse complement strand
GGGTATTACGAACGCGGGTACCGGCGCGGCTACGAACTCGCGTGGGGCGTGGACGCCGGCAGCCCGGGCAGCCTCGACCAGTATCGCGCGCAGGAACTCGCCTATGGCCACGCGGGCTTCATCGGCAACCCGCTTCCGGCCCGCGTCCAGTACGTCTGGCGTGAGCACAATCTCATGCACCCGGTCCAGCGCCTCTACGGCACCGCGCGTCCGGTCGAGATCCGTTACCAGGTGCAGGGGCGCTACGTCACCGGCAGCGCCGCGCTCGTGGCGGGCGATACTTCCCGCCAGCGCATCCGCTACGATAGCGGTCTGATACTGTGGGTGAATTGGCGGAAAGAGCCGTGGCGGGTAATGCCGAATGACGAATTCCGAAAGACGAAAGAAGCCCGAAGTTCGAATCTTGCATTCGTCATCCGTCATTCGTTATCCGATCTTCCCCAATGGGGCTTCCTCGCCCTCGGCCCCGACACCGAAGTGGCCACCGCGTTGCGCAACGGCGTGCTCGGTGACTACGCCGAGTGCCCCGAATTCATTTTTGCCGACGCGCGCACGCACTTCGACCCGGCGGATGGCCGGTCGCGGAAAGCCATCGAACCGAAGTTGCGCGAGTTCCGGCATCTCGGTGGCAACCGTGTCCAGGTCACCTACGAATGGATCGTTAACGATGCGCTCGACGAGGATTTTATTTGCTACGTCCACGCCGTGAACGAGCGTGCGCCGACGGGGCAACACATCGTCTTCCAGCAGGACCACTCCCTGCCCCGTCCCACGAGCCAGTGGCGCAAAGGCGACGTGATCGTGGACGGGCCGTATGAGGTAAGCGTCAGCGACAAGTTTGATGAATACGATCTCGTGGTCGGCCTTTACAAACCGGGATCCTCGGTCCTCCAACTGCAAGGGGTGGCTGACCGCCACGATCGAATTCAGATCGCGAAGCTGCGGCTTCAGAAACAGAACGGTCAGATAACGGCGATCACCGCCGGCCCTGTCAACCGCCCACAATCGGGCAGTGACGAGGATTTCACGGCCCACACCAATCCGCCTGGCACCTGGCTCGATTTCGGCAAGGTTGCCACGGACGGTTCGCTCAAGATCAACCCCGAATCCAACCGGCTGGTGATCTTCCCCTATCCGCGCGACAAATCATTTCGCGCGTCCCTCGATCTCAAAGCCCTCGCCCCCGCCGCCAAACAGGCGAAAGTTCAAGTCCGCGCACTCGCCGCCGACACCCAGCACGATCTTGGCCCCGTTGATTTCAAACTGGAGGGCGGACGGCTGCTTCTCACCTTCGCCACGCCCGGCGCGGGCCGCTACGTGGTGACGTGGTAGATCGCACACGAACACGCTGCCGAAAAAAAAGAAACAAGAGACCGAATGAATCTGAAGTTTGTTTCGGGGACCACATGCGCCCCATTTTCAATTGCATCGCAACGGCTTGGGGAGACTGAACGGCGTCAGGCGTGGGAGATTGCCCCCTCCCGGTGCGAGGCTCTTGTCCACAGCAGTCGGTTACGGCCAAGTCATTGGCTGGCGACCGTGAGAACGAGGGCGTCGTGGACGCTGGTTGCGCAGGGGAAAACTTCCAGAACCTTCAGAGTGATTCTGCTGCCCGGTCGGCGTGGTGTTGACGTGAGCCTTGCGCGATTATTGGTAAGATTGATTGGCTGCCCGTCGAAATTGATCCGAAATGCTGCCGCTGTATTGGGTCGGTTGCGGAATGGTTTCGACTCGACTGTCAGTGTGTATCCCAGCGGACTGTTGTTTTGTTCCTGGAGCACGACCGCCAGGTTGCCGGTGCCGACAATTGGAGATTGGATCGCGGCGACGCGTTGCATCGGTGGAACATACCCGCCAATGGTCAGCCGCACGCTTTCGCCACCGAGCGCAACCGATGGAAACGCAGCCAGAAGGGCCGCTACGAGTTGAATCGTGCCGTGTTGCTTCACATTGTTTCGTTATGTTTTTATTGTTCTTCTGTTTGCGAGGACGCACGCCTCGCAACAGGAACACAATCGGCTGAGCGAAACGGGTTCACAATCAGCGCAAGCCTGATTCCGGCGTCGGCCTCTGGATTAAACGTGTGTCCGTGTTTGTCTGACCACTACTGTCCGGTTTAGTTTTTCCTAACTGCGATTTCGGCTCGATAAAATCGGCGGTAATGCCGGACGGCTTAGCCCGGCCCATTGAGCGTGACCGTGGAGTTCTTGCAACGCGACAAGCCACGTGGACAAAGGACGGCATCGAGAAGTTTTGTCCTACAGGTTAGAAATTACTCGTCGCCAAACACCCGCATTCCCTTCACTCGTCCAGCTTGAAACAAGACAATTGATACACGTCTGAGACAAAAAGGAAGCAGAATGTAGGATGTGCTCTCAGAAGGCTGTAGGACAAACACCGACCCATTTGTCAGTCAAAATCCTACGATTAAACCGTTAAGCTACAGTCTGTTTTGTACAATCTGAGAATCTTGTTGGCTTATGCCTTCGTCCCCTTTGCCGTGTGGTTTACGGGGCGAAGTGGCGTTCGTGGACGCGGTGGCATGACGCCTGCCCTAAGGGAAAACAGTTTCGGTGTCGTTCCAACAAACTAAAGCAAACATAAATACTATCACGGGTGTCCGGTTAAGTCTCTGATCAGTGTTTGCTAAAATTTATTTCTGA
>CAYIOH010000631.1:0-2666 GCA_964364975.1 uncultured Bifidobacteriaceae bacterium | reverse complement strand
GCGCCGGCATTGAGCGCACCCGTGTCGTCCGTTCGCGCGCCAATGAGCACCCGGTCGCCGCCGACTGCCGCCACCACGGCGCCAAAATAGTCGTCAGTCGCCGGGGTGGGGTTGGTGAAGGCGGTCAGCAACGTGCCGTTGGTGCTGAACAGATAGGCCGCCCCCGCATTGTCGGCACCCGTGTCGTCCCAATCCGAACCGATGAGCACCCGGTCGCTCCCCAACGCCGCCAACGAGATGCCGAACCGGTCATCGGCTGCCGGGGTGGGGTTGGTGAAGGTGGTTAGCAATGTGCCGTTGGTGTTAAACAAATACGCCGCGCCAGCATTGAGCGCACCCGTGTCGTCGCCATACGCCGCAATGAGCACCCGGTCGCTCCCCACCGCCGCCACCGCGTAGCCGAAATAGTCGTTGGCTGCCGGCGTGGGGTTGGTGAAGGTGGTCAACAGTGCGCCATTGGTGCGGAACAGATGGGCCACCCCGGCATCGGTCGCACCCGTGTCGGCTCGATACGCGCCAATCAGCACCCGATCGTTCCCCACTCCCGCCACCGCGTTGCCAAAATAGTCGTTGGCCGCAGGAGTGGGATTAGGGAAGGTGGCCAGCAACGTGCCGTTGGTGCTGAACAGATACGCCGCCCCGGCATTCCCCGCGCCCGTGTCGTCAAACGGCGCGCCAATGAGCACCCGGTCGCTTCCTACGGTCGCCACCGAATTGCCGAAATAGTCGTAGGCCGCCGGGGTGGGGTTGGTGAGGTTCAGCGAGAACTGGCTTTGCGCCTGAGCTGGCGGCGCACGAAGGACGATGCCACAACCCAGCGCCATGAGCCAAAGCAACTTGAATCCGGTCTTCATGGTTGGCTCATTGGCGGCTTCACGGATTGTGAAGGCGATAGAACCGGTTGCCTGCGGGCGGACTCACGATGAGGGTCTTGGTCGCGCCGTCGTCCTGAATCGTG
Source organism: uncultured Bifidobacteriaceae bacterium (assembly GCA_964364975.1). Classification (GTDB taxonomy): domain Bacteria; phylum Verrucomicrobiota; class Verrucomicrobiia; order Limisphaerales; family JADLHS01; genus JALOTT01. The sequence goes on along the minus strand of CAYIOH010000631.1, from coordinate 1,708 downwards.
GCGGTGACGTTGCTCCAGTTCACCGAACTGACGCTGTTGGTGTTCTGTTGCAGATTCCAACCCGTGGAAGGCGAGGGCCAGGAAACAACCACGGTGTTGGTGGTCGTGCGGAGGATGGAGAGCAACGGCGCGCCGGGCGTTTGCACGGCGGCGATGATGCCCCAAAAGCCGCCTTCCAATGTGTAGTTGCCGCCGCTCATCGCGCCGGCATCCGGCTGGCCGATGGTGCCGCTGACGGAATACACGCCGCCGGTGCTCGTGCCGCCGCCGCCGTCAATCGTGGACCAGTCAATGGAGTAGCTCTGGGCTTGCACGGAGAAGGAAGCGGCGAACAACAAGAAGAGCAGTGCGAAAACGCGCGCCAGCGTTTGGACTGCGCCGACTGGTCGGCGCTTTTGTTTTGCCGGAAGCGCCAAGCGAATCGAAAGCGGTGATGAATCACCGCACTCCAAGACGCTCTGCGACTGCCATCTGCTATTCTCAATCCTCCATCCTCGCGTTTTCACCTCGCACCTCCGTTGAGTTTGGCGCTGAGCTGATTCACCAAACACTTAAGTTCCGTGAGTTCCCGCTTTAACTCCGCGTTCTCGGCGCGTTGCGCTTCCACCTTCTGATTCAACCCCTGGATCGCCGCCAGCGCCACGCCGTCGGGGTCAATGGTGGTGATGGTCTTGTCGCTGCCGCCCAGGCCGAACGCGGCGTAAAAATCCTGCGCCATCGGACCCATGTGCGCCCCATCCTTCATTTCCTTGTAATTCCAGCGCACGATCGGCAGCGTGGCGACTTTGGCCAACACTTCCAGCGGGTTCACAGCCGCGAAGTTCTCCTTCGCGTTGCGGTCACTTGTGGTGACGAACGCCGTTGCCGACACGCCACCGATTACATGGAGTTTGTTGGTGGGGCTGAGCGTGCCGATGCCAACTTTGCCATCATCCTGAATGGTCATTACGGTGCCGGTCGTGCCGGTGTTGACGCTTCCGCCGGAAGACTCCCTGCTCCGGGCAAAGTGCAGCTTCCATCCGGTGTTATCGCCGAACCGGAGATACGCGGCATTCGGCGCGCTGCCAACATCCACGCCCAGGCCATTGACGATATCACTCACCACAAACTTATACGGTGTGTTGGTCGTGCCGATGCCCACGCCGCCGGAAGCCCGGATGAGGAATTGATTGGCCGCAGTCGAGGCGAAGTCGCCGGCTGTGGAATCGGCCCAGACAAACGCGCCATCGTGTTTGGCCTTGGCGCGGTACCCGGCGGCGAAGGCATTGTTCGTGGCGGTGTTCAATAGTCCGCCGGGAATCGTCGCCCACCACGAATTGGCCGCGATGTAGTTTTGGCTGCCCCCGCCGATCGCGCTGTAATAGGAGCTGGTGCCGATGACGTTGTACAAGCCCCCCGCGATGGTGGCATTAAGCGAATTGGCCCTGATCTCGTGGCCGTTGCCCCCTCCAATCGTGCTGTAAAGGGAGTTCGTGCCGATGGTGTTGTAGTTTCCGCCGCCAATCGCGCTGTAATCGGAGTCCGTGCCGATGTCGTTCCAGTAACCGCCCGCAATGGTGGCATTGTACGAATTGGCCGCGATGGTATTGTTGTCTCCGCCGCCGATCGCGCTGTAAGGGGAGTCCGTGCCGATGTCGTTCCTGTCACATACCGCGATGGTGGCAGAGGACGAATTCGCAGCGATGGTATTCAGGAGACCGCCGCCCAC
>CAYIOH010000630.1:0-2669 GCA_964364975.1 uncultured Bifidobacteriaceae bacterium | reverse complement strand
ACCTGTGGACGATGAGCCAGCGGGCGGGCAGTGTGTCGTACATGATGTTCGGAGCGGGGTTCTCGCTGGCGTTAGCTGCGCTGTTTGTGTGGGCGTGCGATGTGCGCGGATGGCAAATCGGGCTGTGGCGCACCTTCGGCACCAACGCGCTGGCCGGCTACCTCATTCAGGCGGTAGTGGGGATACTCTTTGCGCCCATCACATCCAGGCACGCATCGCTGTGGCTGGCGCTGGGAGGATTGGCGCTGTTCGTCGCAGTTTGCTACGGCTGCGTACGGCTGCTGGAAAGAAAAAACATTTACTGGCGAATGTAAGCGGCGGTCGGGGAAAGAAGTACATTATGAGTCAACTGACACAATTCACAGCGGCTTTCGGTCTGGCTATCGCACTTGGTTGTTGCGGCCTTCAGTCGTCCGCGGCGGCGGGCACGGACGCTGTTCCGGTCGTATCGGCTGTCGCCTCGAATGGAGTTGCGCGGGCGGTGGCCATCGTGGTGCTGCCGGAGAAGGCCGAGCCGATCGCGCAATATGCCGCTGAGGAGTTCGTGCGGCACGTGGAACTGGCCACCGGAGTCAAACTGCCAATGGCGAACGAACCGGCCGTGCCCGCGGACTCGACGAACCGCATTTACATCGGCAGCACACGGGCGGCCGCCGAAGCGGGGATCAACGTCCGGACGCTTCCTGCCGAGGCTTTCGTGTTGCGCACGCGCGGCGGGGATTTGTTCATCGCTGCTCAGGACGGTCCGGGAGACCCGCTCGGGTTGGGCAACACTTTCAGCGGTTCGTTGTGGGGCGTCTATGAGGTGCTGGAGCGCGGACTCGGTGTGCGCTGGTTGTGGCCCGGCGACTTGGGCGCGTTCGTCCCGAAAACCTCAACGCTGACGCTCAGCCCTTACGATGAGACAACCTCGCCGCAGTTTCAACAGCGACGGTTGAACCCGCTCATCAGCCCGAACAGCCCGCCAAACGGCGGCGATACGCGGCTCGCGTTCTCGCCGGCGGAACGGGCACGCTACACGAGGGAGCAGTCGGTTTTCCTGCGACGCCATCGCATGGGTTGTTCCGCTGGCACCTGGTTCAGCGAACGCTCCTCGGGTTCGGGCCATTCGTTCCACGGCTGGTGGGAACGCTATGGCAAAGAACATCCGGAGTGGTTCCAACTGCTGCCCGATGGCCGCCGGGGACCACGCGACTCCAACCGGCTCGACAAAGTTACCATGTGCGTTTCCAACCCAAAGCTGCACGCCAAGATCATCGAGCTTTGGCAGGAGATGCGTGCGCAGCATCCCGGCGAAGCCGTGAACATTGACGTCAGTGAGAATGACTGCGCAGCGGAGTGCATCTGCGGGCCGTGTCGGGCTTGGGACGGACCCGTTCCCGATCTCAAAGGACTCCCGGCGGGACTGGAACGATCCTTCCTGCCCATGCAGGCCTCCACCCGATACGCACGGTTTCTCAAAGCCGTACAGGCACTGGCGGCGCAAACCGATCCCAACGTCAAAGTGCATTTCTACGCCTTCGAGAATTACTTCTGGGCGCCGTCACCGGACATCAAGCTGGACCGCAACATCGTCGTCGGCTTCGTGCCGTGGTTCCGCTGGGCGGGATGGTTTCCGCGCACAGCGGAGGAACACGAGTGGATCAAGCAGCAATGGCTCGGCTGGCAACTCAGCGGCGCGACCGTGTATTACCGGCCCAACTGGTTTCTGGATGGCTACGCCATGCCCCACGTGTACATGCACCAGTTTGCGGACGCCTTTCAGTTCTACGCCCGGCACGGCATGGCCGGAACGTTTTTCGATTCGCTCCAAGGCCAGTGGGCCGCGCAAGGCCCGAACTTGTATCTGCTGGCGCGCATCCACGTGCGACCCGACCAATCGGTGAACCGCCTGCTGGACGAGTTCTACGCCGCGTTTGGCCCCGCGCAGAAAACCGTCCGCGAGTACTTCGATTACTGGGAGAATTACTCCCTCAAGAACCGCGAACGCGCGGCGCAGTCCATCCAGACCCGGCGCGACGGCAAATTCCGGCGCTACGCGATGTATGCCTTGGTCGCGGATGAACTCTACCCTTCAGCGGTGTTTGTCCCCGCCGCCCGGATTCTGGCCCGGGCGAAAGCGGCGGCGGAAAAAGCCCACGATTCCGTCGGTCAGTCGCGCGTGGCTTTTCTCCAGGAAGGGTTGAATCACGCCCGGACCTGCGTTGAGACCGCCCGGGTGATGAACAACCCGAAAGCCACCGCAGCGGAGCGCGCCGCGGCCTTGGATCGCCTCATCGCCTATCGCCGCAACGTCGAGAGCCTTGGCCTCGCGAACCTGGACCGCCTCGCCCAGATCGAAACCGAGAGCTGGAAGGAAGTCGCCGGCTTCACCGCGCCGGCTTCAATGCCAATGGCAACTCCCTCCGGCAAAGCCGGAGGGGGTTGCCTTAGTCAAGTCGCTGGGCTGCGGAGCGGGGTTTTTAATGAAAAGACGCGCGCGGCCAAGACGCCTTGACACCAAACCGGCGCTTGATTCACCCGGCTCAATCCGCATAACGTGGAATCTTTCAATGACTCAACGATTAAAAGGCAAACCGGCCCGCGTAACCGGGTCGCCGCCGCGTGCCGGGTCCATCGCCGGCCTGACTGACAACGCCTCCAAGCCGGCAGTTCGACCGCCCCCTAAC
>CAYIOH010000629.1:0-2670 GCA_964364975.1 uncultured Bifidobacteriaceae bacterium | reverse complement strand
TTTTACCGACCGGCACAAAGCTGCGCTCCGCCACCGTCAGCGCCTCCGGCCCGGAAACCCGTATGACCGCCAGGCCGCCTTCACCCAGCGGCGTCGCGATGGCGGCAATGGTATCGTCGAACATGAGTGGAAAGTCATAACGCGGTTCGTGTTCGCAACCAAGCCGTTTCCGTGCTTCGAACACATTCGCGCTATCATCTTGGCGGCGCAACGCGTCCCCCTGTCCCACAGTGCGGCACACGATCCACCGTCCCCCTCGGGTCACATCAAAACGGCAGTTGCGCGCCCAGCCGGGAAATCACTTCCTCGACGGGCTTGAAGTAGCCCTGCAGATACCACGCGGTGACGAACCGCGCCAGACCGGTGATGATGACCAGCAGCAGCGCGCTCATGAGGTAGAGTCCGAAGGCGTGCGGCGGATCCGGCATCATCACCCGCGGCACTCCCTGGTAAAGCACCGACATGCAAAGCACGATGCCAATCCCCCAGGTGGTCCACGGACCGATGGATGGAAAGGCATCGAAGAGTCGGAGCAGGAACAGCGGGCTTAAGCCATAGGCCACGGTCGTGAATGCCTGCGTGTAGGTGTGTCGCCCATGAAACGTTTCGCCCAGCGACTTGATAATTTTTGCGCCGAGGAATACGAGGCCGAACGTGAGCAGCGCATGGGCGAATTCATAAATGACCGCTTCGCCAGGCGTGATTTTTTTCAGGTAGGTCACGTCTTTTTGCCACCGGCCCCAGTGCACCAGGCCATAACCTTCCACGGCGACAGTGATCAGCACCATCGGCGTCAGGTATAGCAGCAGCACGAATGCGAAGCTGCGCTGGGCGCGAAATACCCGCTCCCACGCCCACACCGGTTTAAAAATGAGCAGCAACGCCTTGATCATGCGAGAGAAGTGTTACCGGCGAAACGCGCCAATGACAATAAAATACGCTTGGCCGCTTCAACTTGCCTTGCCGGTTGCGTTCAGCCTTTTCCCACGTAAACTCAAGCCATGAGAACGTCGCAATCAGTCGTCGCGAGTTGGGGCAAGTTCACGCTGGTCGCCGCGCTGGTGACGTTGCTGGCGGGCTGTGCTACGCAGAAAATTGATTGGGCCGGACGCACCGGCAATTACACGTTCGATCAGGCAGTGATCGAATTCGGCCCCCCTGACAAGCAGGCCAAACTTGAAGACGGCACGGTGGTCGCCGAATGGCTTACCCGGCGCGGATACCGGCAGGTTTATCCCAGGGGCGCTTACTACGGCTATTGGTCGCCTTGGGATTACGGGCCGTTTTATCCCGGCTACATTGACTCCTACTCGCCGGACTATTTTCTGCGCCTGACGTTCGGCCCGGACGGCAAGCTCAAGACCTGGAAAAAGTTTGCGAAGTGATTTCCGGCTTCCGCTGTCTCACCCGGCGTGCTTAAATCGGCGCGGTGAACGTGAACCTCGGCATCTGGGGCAAGCTGACGCGTGTGGCCATCTTTTTGGTGCTCGCCGCCGGGCTGTTGCTCATCGGCGTCTGGTATCTGCCGCTGATCAAACAAAACGAACGCATGCGCAAGGAAGTCCTCCGCCTGGACATGCAGATTCAAAAGGAAGATGAGAGCGCGAAACAGTTGAAGACTTCCATTGACTCACTCCGCAACGATCCGAAGGCCGTTGAACGTCTCGCCCGGGAGAAACTCGGCTACGCCAAACCGGGGGAGACGGTCATCCGGTTTGAAGAACCGGCCACGAACCGCGTGGCAAGGTAGCCTCTAACCACCCAAGCACCCAACCGGACCACCGCAACTTGCGTGTTCCGGTATTGAGTTGGTTTTCGTCCCGCCTAAATCCTGTCACCCGTCGCGCGCCACCCTCACACCGTCATGATTTCCTTTTCCTTGTGCCGCAGGTGCTCGTCAATCTTGCCGATGTATTGGTCGTGAAGCTTCTGTAGTTCCTTCTCGCCGTGCTTTTCGTCGTCTTCGGGAATTTTCCCGGCACTCTTCTGTTTCTTCAATTCGTCCATCGCATCGCGGCGGACGTGACGGATCGCCACCTTTGCGTTCTCCGACATGTTCTTGATCATCTTCACGTATTCCTGACGCCGTTCTTGGCTCAACTCCGGAAAAAAAATCCGGATACTCTTGCCCTGAATCGTCGGGTTCAACCCGATGTTGGCCTTCTGAATCGCTTTCTCGATGGGATGCAGCGTGGTGGCGTCCCACGGCTGGATCGCCAGCGCGCGTGGTTCGGGCGTGGTGATGCCCGCCAGTTCGCGGATGCGCATGTGCGAGCCATACACCTCCACCATGATGTTTTCCACGAGCGCGGGCGAGGCTTTGCCGGTGCGGACGCCGGCGAATTCGTTTTGCACGACATGCTCCGTCTTGATCATCTTGTCTTCCGCTTCCAGGAGGATGTCGTCCACTGATTTGGCTTCCGTTGACATAACGGGCGCAGACTAGCAGGGATTCACGGCACTGTATAGCGCCAAGTCAAACGCCAAGTCAAACGTCGCCAGACATTGCCATGTTCCAGAGGAACATTTGATAATAGACCGGCATTTCAATGCCGGGCGCCGTCAAGAAAAGGTCGCGTCCCGAAGGGACGACTGAATCGAAGCCGCCAGCTCTTTCATACCAATTACGTGTGAAAATCGGTAATTGCCCAAGGACGCGCGGCAGCGCGT
>CAYIOH010000628.1:0-2672 GCA_964364975.1 uncultured Bifidobacteriaceae bacterium | reverse complement strand
GCGCGTGTCAAACCGCCGGCTCAAAATGGAGTTGGGCTACCAGTTCAGATATCCGAATTTCCGCAAGGGCTACACGGCGGAAATCATGCGGCTGGAAGCGGCCGGGCAGTTGAACCTCGAATCGCCGAGCGGGTAGGGCGCGTCACTCCGTGCGCGCCGCTCTCGTCCCATTGACCGGCCTGCGGCGCGCACGGAGTGACGCGCCCTACCTTGAAACCTAAAAAATGTCCCACCTTTGCTGGACGATGACGCGCGCTGAATCCCCACCCAACTTTCGCTCGACAAATCAGTTCTGCGCGCCCAAGGTCAAGTACATGAAAAAGGATAGACGGAAGAATCCGCCGTCCATTAACTGTATGTGTGCTATGCCCTCACCCAAAGTCAGCACAGACTTTACTGTGGTTTTGTTCGGAGTTGCTGGCCTGATTTTGGGATCCTGCTCATTGGGATCAGTTGAGAAGATCTTCTACACGACAAAGCCGTTCGCCTTTCTCGATTCGTGGCATCTGTGGCTTTTCATTGCATTATTTGTGATTTCATTTGCGTGCATTCCATTTGCTGCGTCTCGCGCGCGGCGCCCGTCTGCCGATGCGGACGTGCCGACACGCGGAAGGCTCGTCTCGCTTCTGGCGATTTGGATGTGTGTGGCGGTTGTGACAGCATTCCTAGTTTCCATCATTACAGCCACCATTCATCACAAGACTCTATCTTTTCCTGACTGGCTTATTCCTGCCGGCTTATGGCTTGTGCCGGCTATTCCTTGCGTTACTATTTTACTTGTCGGTTTTTGGGGAGCTAGACGAAACGAACCGTGCGCCTAACGTAAGATCGGAAGCCACTGGTGGTCGCTTCCGTGACTCTGCCGATCTTCCTCACCCTACCAGAAACGAAATCCGCTTGATGACTTCGCGGCCAAAGCTGTGTTGTAGGCGGATGAGGATTTCCACATGCGCGCAGGCGGTCCGCTCGTTTCCGTCCCCGAAGTGACATCGCCCAAAAGCGCGCACGACCTGAGTGTCCCCGCATTGCCGGGAGCGCTCTTTCTTAACACGCCTCCGCAGTTGCCGAAGTGAGGTTCCGCAGGCAAGCTCCGCTTTGCGCATGAGCATTCAAACTGTACGACGGCGCCAGAGGTTGCTAGGTCGCCAATCGCCTTGACCTCGTGCATCACATTCTGGATCTGGCTGTCGGCCCTGGCCGGCGCGGCCGGTTGGACGCTTTCGGCGCTGGGCCAACTGAACCGCGGCGGCTACGTGGTCCTGGCCGGGTTGGCGCTCGCGGTTTGGGTTTGGATCGGGCGGACTTCTGAACCGCACCGACCTTCATTAAAACGTTCGATTTGGAAGCTGACCGGGAGGCGTTTTCGTCGCTTCCTGCCGTTGAGCTTCGCGGTGCTGGCTTTGCTGGTGCTGCTGGGAGGATTGCTCTACGCGCCATCGAATCATACCGGACTAAGCTATCGGGTTCCGCGCGTTCTGCATTGGCTGGCGGAGGGACAGTGGCACTGGATTCACACGCCCAATTACCGCCTGAACAACCGCGCCTGCGGCATCGAATGGCTCAGCGCTCCCATGCTGCTCTTCACGAAGTCAGACCGTGGATTGTTTCTGCTCAATTTTCTGCCGTTCCTGATGCTGCCGGGGCTGGTCTTCAGCCTGTTCACGCGCTTGGGAGTGCGGGCGCGGGTGGCGTGGCGTTGGATGTGGCTGTTGCCGACGGGTTACACTTTTCTCGTGCAGGCGGGCAGCCTCGGGAATGACACTTTTCCCACGGTGTATGCGCTCGCGGCGCTGGACTTTGCGTGTCGCGCGCGGGTGTCGCGGCGCGCGGCGGACGTGTTTGTCTCGGTGCTGGCGGCGGCGCTCTTGACCGGGGCGAAGGCGAGCAACCTGCCATTATTGCTGCCATGGGCAATTGCGATGTTGGGCGTCTGGCGGCTGTTATTAGCCCGGCCTTTCGCGACCGGCTGGGTTGGCTTGCTGGCGTTGGCCGCCTCGTTTGTGCCGACGGCGATCTTGAATGTGATTCATTGCGGCGATTGGTCGGGCCTGGTGCTCGAGCGCAGCGGGATGGACATGAAGAGCCCGCTCGTCGGAGTCTGGGGCAACGGGCTGTTGTTCCTGTCGAACAATTTCGTCCCGCCGTTCTTCCCATTCGCGGGTTGGTACAACGAATCGGTGCTGTCCTGGTTGCCCGGATTCATCCTCAAACCGATGAACGCGAATTTCGAGGAGAGCTTTCTGCGACTTTGGGAATTGCCGACCGAGGACTGGGCCGGATTGGGCTTTGGCCTCAGTGCGTTGTTGGTGGCCTCTGTCGTTGCGGCCCTGCGTCGCGGTCTCCGATCCAGCCCATTGGTCGGAATGGCTGCGCTCCTGCCGGGTTGGTGGCGGGGCGGCGTTCTGTTTGGGTCATGGGTGGCGCTGCTGGCCTATTGCATGAAATCCGGCATGGTGACGCCGGCCCGGCTGATTTCTCCGTACTACCCGCTGCTGATTGCGCCACTGCTGTTGTTGGCCGGGCACGCGGACGTCGTCCGGCGGAGGTGGTGGCGTTTCGCGGAAGTTGCAGTGGTGGTGATGGCGTTCGGGGTGCTGATCGTGACGCCGGCGCGGCCGCTCTGGCCTGCTCAAACCTTGCTTTCCCGGTTCGCGAAATCACAGCCGGAGAGC